>NZ_JADIIO010000002.1 GCF_015594545.1 Staphylococcus durrellii
ATGCCCAATTTTGAGAAATACAATTTATCCCAAGTAAAAACTGAAAGGTTTTATCAACTGCCTAAATATTTATTTGAAGATACATATTTCAAGAAAATGTCAGCAGAAGCCAAAATTATGTATGCATTATTAAAAGATCGTTTTGAATTATCCATCCAGAACGAATGGGTAGATAAAAATAATAACATTTACTTTATTTTCAGTAACAAACATTTGTGTGAATACTTAGGATATGCAGAACAAAAAATCATAAAATTAAAAAAAGAATTAGTGAATTTTAATTTGCTAACTCAAGAACGTGTGGGCCTTAATAAACCCAATAGATTGTATTTATTAAAACCTAATTATGATGGTGAATACAGTCGTACCAAGGAACTTCCAAATTCACAGTTCCAGAACAATGAATTTGGAAGTTCTAGAACTATGAATTTAAGTGGTCAAGAACTTCCAAATTCACAGTCTAATGATACTGACTTAAGTAATACTGATTATATAGAGACTGAGAATAATGATACGCATGATATGAATGATATATACAACAATCGAATAAAAAACAATTATTCGGATCATACAAATCATCAACAAACCGAATTTAATAATGATGCGCTTAAGTTCCAAGTGCTCGAAGAATTGCCCCAACAACTTCAAGATTATTTAAGTAAATTTGAAATTAGAGAAATTCGGATTATTAAAAGTGTGTTACTCAAAGGTAAGAAATCATTTAATAATGCACATGATACCTATTACCGTTTAGAAGATGTTGAGTTTGAAATTGTAAGTGTCTTGAAACGTTTTAAAGCGATGCTGCTACAAAAGAATGAAACCGTTGAAGCTATGCAAGGGTATTTAATGCAATCCATTAAAGCTGAATTCGAAGAAACACATGCACTTTATATGCGCCGTCAAAACATGAAACAACATAATATCTTTAATCAGTAATTCAAATAATCTATAGCAATCAAAAAGACCTCGAAATATTCGGTTAAGTCATCAGATTATTTGACCGGAGATAGTGAAAAAGATTCAGAAATTGTTAGTGATTTAGAACAAGGTTTATATCGAAAACGTATGTTGAGTTATGGTGGATTGCTTAAACAAAAACATAAAATTTTAAATTTAGACGACGCCGAAGATGGCAATTTAATTAATACAAGTGACGAAGATAAAACAACAGACAAAGAAGAAAAAGCACATTCAATTACTGCAATTTGGAATTTTGAAAAACAAAATTATTACTTAAAAGATTTGAAACGTTAGCTTAAAAGCTAGCGTTTTTTTATGTTTTTTGCCCCTGCGGGAACTATAGGATTAACCAGCATGGTTATCCAGTTTTTACGCGAAAAATAATTTTGTGCGTAACTGGGCAGTGTCTGAATTTTTTTGCCAGCACATGCCAAATTTTTAATTTGCATGTAACTGGGCAGTGTCTAAAAAAATAGTCACTGGTTTTGCTCAAATTTTTGTTTGTGAAATTAGAATATATTTATTTGGCTCATATTTGCGTTTTAAGAACGTATATAAGCTTTTAGGTATAATTCTATATAAATAACTCTTAATTCTTCAAAATACCCCTTTAAAATTCAAATAAAGGTATATAAAAATAAAGAGCCAACCCAGATAAAATGGATTGGCTCTTTATTGCTTATTTTTGCAAAGTAGATTATAAAAAACTACTGTTAATAAGCGCTAAACGTTATAGCCATATTATAACAAGAACATGCATTTATGCCGAGAAAATTTATTGAGCGTTGAGAAGAACCCTTAACTAAACTTGAAGACGAATGTCGGCATAGCGTGAGCTATTAAGCCGACCATTCGACAAGTTTTGGGATTGTTAAGGGTTCCGAGGCTCAACGTCAATAAAGCAATTGGAATAAAGCATCTATGATTATTTGAAAACATAAGTTATAATACATTCAAAAATATTTTTGAATGAGGTGTAATTATGATTCAGACTATTGTAACTGCTGCTATTCTTTATATTGCGACAGCAGTAGATTTATTAGTGATTTTATTAATATTTTTTGCTAGAGCAAAGACTAGAAAAGAATATAGAGATATTTATGTTGGTCAATATTTAGGGTCTATTATTTTAATATTAGTTAGTTTGTTTTTAGCTTTTGTATTAAATTATGTTCCAGAGAAGTGGATATTAGGTTTATTGGGTTTAATACCAATTTATCTTGGAATTAAAGTAGCTATTTATGATGATTGTGAAGGAGAAAAGAGAGCTAAAAAAGAATTGAATGAAAAAGGATTGTCTAAATTAGTTGGTACGGTTGCAATTGTTACGATAGCAAGTTGTGGTGCTGATAATATTGGTTTATTTGTTCCGTATTTTGTGACATTAAGTGTTATTAATTTATTAATTACTCTGTTTGTCTTTTTAATTTTAATTTTCTTCTTGGTATTTACTGCACAAAAATTAGCTAATATTCCAGGAGTTGGAGAAATTGTTGAGAAATTTAGTCGTTGGATTATGGCTGTTATTTATATAGCTTTAGGTTTATTTATTATTATTGAAAATGACACTATTCAAACAATTTTAGGATTTATATTTTAATTTAGGGTGTGATTTTATATGAGTTATGAAAATGCTTGTGATGTGATCTGTGTACATGAGGATAAAGTTAACAATGCTTTAAGTTTTTTAGAAGATGATAAATCTAAGAAATTACTTAACATTTTAGAAAAAATTTGTGATGAGAAGAAATTGAAAATCATATTATCTTTGATTAAAGAAGATGAGTTGTGTGTTTGTGATATTTCTTTGATATTGAAATTGAGTGTTGCTTCAACTTCACATCATTTAAGGCTTTTATATAAAAATGAGGTACTTGATTTTTATAAAGATGGAAAGATGGCATATTATTTTATTAAAGACGATGAAATAAGAGAGTTTTTCTCTAAAAATCAGGAGGGTTTTTGAAACGAGTGAAACGAGTTTCTTCTTGTCTTGATACTATATAGAAATAATATTCTTAATAAGGATTAAATAAACTTTGAAGCAAAAAATGATTAATGCTTTTACAAAAATAATATTTTAGTTCATTTGGAAAAACTATCAATGCTTCTGTTATATTAGCATATAATTGAAGCATTAAAATAAAGGAAAGAGGTTTTTAAATGAACTTAATTTCTAAATTAATTCAAGAAGATATAGAAAATAATCCGGAATTAGAAACATTGTATAAAGAGCAGGATGAGAATTTCGAATTTGCTATGAGATTAGTTGAATTGCGTAAAGAAATTGGATGTTCACAAAAGCAACTTGCTCAAAAACTAGAAGTGCCTCAGACAACTATTGAAAATATTGAAAACGGAGATACGCGTCCGACCATGTCTCTTTTAAAATCAATTGCTAATGTAACGCAAAAATAATTGCATGTTGAATAGATATAAATTCGTAACAAATAAGACAGTATTTATTATGAAAATTAATTTTTGAAATCTGAAAGATTAGTATATAAATAATGAGAATGAAGTATATAAGTCATACAACAATTTAAACTTTCAGGAGGATAAAATAATGGAAAAAGAAAAAACAATTAAAGAAGAAATCCAAGAATTTTACTTGAATGGTGGAACCTATAATGAAGTAGAAATCGATTTTGGAACACCTAAAGGATCAGAAGCATTATAAAAATTAAATATTACAAATGAAAATGATCAAAAAGCGGTGGACTATTATTTTTGATTATTAGATTTTGGATGTGGACTTCTATCTTTGAGAAGTCCATTTTTAAATTCAATATAAATAATTATTAAGTAGCTATAATGAAAAAATAGAAAGATTAATAGATTAATTTAAGTAGGAGTTGATGTGGAAAGTTTTCAATTAGTAATATCGAAATGAATCACTTCATGATATTTTTAAACTTTTTTGAGTATAAAAAATAAGAGCATAAGGAAATACAATGCCACTTGCGTGTCAATCAGCATAGCTGATGTATTTTCCTTTAATATTTCTGATCCGTTTATTCTATTTAAAACACTGGTGTAATAGCGTTTTATTGATTTTTATACACACTAAAATTAAGTGATTATAAAGTTATACATTTTTATGTAAATGGCATCGAGTATTTTGCACTTTTATTCAAAATCACCTTGATATAGAGCCTTTCATATTGATTTTTATACATGGTGTATAAGTTTTTAATGAGATTTGATACACGATGTATAAGTCGGATTTTATTAAAAACAGAAAGTTTTCAATGGAAAAGTGACTTAGAGTCGAACTAAAAAAGAGGAGAAACATTGAAAGAAATAATAAGTTTTTTACTTTACCTTTTACTTTTTTTGAGTTTATAAAAAGATACTTCTATCGAAAAACATTAGACTATTATGCTCTAATGTTTTTTATTTTATGGAATGAATGTAATCAACATAGTGTGCTGATTGATATATTTTTTATGGTAGATTTGCTATTTAAAAAGGAAGGAAACCTCCACAAAAATTTTGGTTGTCTTGTGGAGGTTTTTGATTTATTAAGGGTATCTATTTCACTTTAATTTTAGAGTTTTTAAAGTGAATAATGAAAGCGTGTTGTGACAACATGGTTTTATTATAATATTTTATTTTTATATAATTTTACGATATGATGTTTCTATAAAGGAGGAGTTCAAATGAATTTAGCAAAAAAACTCTATTTAGAAAGAAAAGATAAAAACTTAACTAAAAAAGAGTTATCTAAAGAACTAAATAAACTAAGTGACTTTTCCAATTATTCGAAAAAGAAGATAACACTTTTAGAATCTAATCAGAAAGAATTTACTTATCGTATCGTTGATGATCTTGCAAAATATTTTAATATGACCATCTATCAATTTTTAACAAAAAATTGGAAATCTTATAACACGGAAGAGATTACTTTGATTGATAATAATATTGAAGAATATTTTCATGGGTATTCAGAGCGAATGCCTAAAACGTTTAAAAATTTATCTGACATAATCTATAAATTTGATTTAGTAAATCATGACGATTGGGTAGGCATCCCTAAATATTATTTTATAATGGGAGAGTATTATGAGTATCTACATCGAGATGTTAGTAAAGAACGTAGCAATATTCTTATTAATAGAGCTGAAGGTCTCCTAGATAAATTGGAGCAATTTAGTTCATATAATCATAAAAATGATTTGCAATTTCCTATAAACTTAGAGACAGATTTTGCAGGATATACTAAATTTAATGACAAACGTGAACCTATTAATATGAATATATTAATTCAAAATATAGAATTCACCTTAGGTGAAATTAGGCAACTTTTTGAAGATGACTATTTTGATTTTGATGAGGAAGATATAAAATATTTTAATTTGTTAAATCATTATAGAGAAAAGTTAGATATAGGATTTGAAGATATTGAAAAGGATTTAGGTATTTCAAGTGCAGAGTATATGAAATGGGAAAAAGGTGAAGTTGATCCTAACATTAGTGATATTATAAAATTATGCGATTACTTAAATATAAATATTGATTTAATTTCTCTAAGATCGTTGCGCACACTGAACAACATTAATTCTCAATCAGTTGGATCATATATCCTCCAAAATACTAATATTCATAACTCTGAAGAGTTATCTAAAGATTATTATTTTTCAGAGAGACAAAGCATCATATTAATTCCTAAATATTGCTACGAATATATGTTTGATTACTTAAAAGATAAAACTCATAAAGACATTGGAATAAAGAAAGCGACTCAATTTACTAGAGAATTTTTTGTGAAATGGTATGAATTTAATAAAGCTAGGCAATTCTTATTTTATTCGTTAACTGGGTTGGTTGCTAAGGAGAATTTTATTCATTACACAGAGAAAGAAATTAAAAGATATTTAGGGGATAGTTACTACCCTGAAAATCCAGTGAAGTTTTTAACACAATTAACGTTAGATAGAGTTGAAAATTATGGATACAAAGATAAAAAACAAATTATCAACAGAATTAAGCATATTGATATAGAAAGAGTCCTAAAATCGTCTGAAAAGGTGAATCTAAGACCTGAGATAAATTGATTTGAATCTATAACAAAATTCCTCTATTAAGTAGAACTTAATAGGGGGATTCGAGAAAGGAATAGCATTATCTGATTATGAAATGCTGATGGTTGTACTCATAATCATTGGTTTAGTATTAATTAGCAATAAAGACCAAAAAATAATCACTCTAAATTTTTGACCGAGTAGGTAAAGTGGATGTTTATTACTTTACTGAAAGCCTAGCGTCTTTCGAAGAGGCTCATTAGGACAACATGTTAGCGCATGTTGTCCTTTTTACACGTTTAAATAATAGCATAGTTTTTTTCAAGTATTCAATAACCTTCTTTAAATAAGATAATAATACATAACTGATAATTTATTGAATACACGTGCATACATTATACATGTAGATTGTATGCACGTATAATGTATGCAGTGAAACACAAAGTAGAAGTTGCGTTGTTTTGAGCGAAGTTGGTTTAATCATAATAAAGTTGAACTGACATAATTCAACTTATCGGAAGTGGATATGCTTCAAAAGATACAGATGGTATAATAGTGGAGTCGCCTTAACTTCCGGCGGTATTTTCGGCGGAAGGAGGTGAAGTCATGAGTTTAATATTTGTTAGCATAATTGCACCCATAGTATCAGGGTGTATGGTTGCGATTTTCACGTTTTGGCTAAACAATCGCAATAAGTAAGGCGACAGAGCCTCACCATTAAAAGAACCCCCAATCTATGACTGTAGATTGGGGGTTCGGTGATTCATGAGTCTAATATTTGTTAAATACATTATAACATTATAGTGGATCGGAATGCAAAATAAGAATAAATATATACATAGTCTAAATAAAGAAAAATTTACTTAGCTTTGCCTCCACTTAATTCATTCACTGCTAGTATAGCTTGCGCTATGTTTTCAGCAGTGAATTCATCATTTAAATTAGAGAAAGTATCATTAGGATCTTTTGCTAATTTTCCTACTTTTATTAAGTCCTCAAAAGAAGCATCATTTAAATTTGTTGGCATTTCTAAGAATTTATAAAAATCAATATATTTTTTAATTTCTTCATAAGGTCTATTTTCTAAAACCATTTGAACCCAAGTCGCATACGCTACTTTTTCGCCGTGTCCAAGTTTATGAATGTCTCCTGATAAAGCTGTAAACCCATTGTGTATTGCGTGGGCTGCAGCAATGCCCTCATTTTCAAAATCAAGCCCTGAAAGTAAAGTGGTTGCTTCGATAATAGACTCCACTTGAGGGGTTACAATACCTTGTGCTGCAGAAAAATAAGCGCTTTTATCGTATTTAAATATTGTTTCTTCTGCTTTTTCAGCAATGCTAAAGAAGCTAATATTGGTTTTCCATCTACGGTTTAAAGTTGCTTTAACTTCTACTAAAGTAGCTAAAGTATCGCTCATGCCTGCCGCAAACGATTTAACTGGTGCTTCGACTATAATTTGTGAATCTGCTAATACTACATTTGGGTTTTTATAGTAAAATCTGTAACCAGTAAAAACACCTTCATCTGAATAGATAACTGATAAAGCACTCATAGGGGCATCTGTAGAAGCAGTTCTTGGGACAATAATAACAGGGGAATTAAGATCATCAGAAATTGCTTTTGCTGTATCTAACGTCTTTCTTCCTCTAATCCGAAGAATTACATTTATGTTATGGTCTTTAGCTATTTGGCTAAGTCTTGCTATTTCATTTTCAGAGGCTTCTCCATTAAATTCTTCGTACTTGTAACTAACCTCGCTAGATTTAAAACTCTTATTTATATCTTTATTTGTTAGTGATCAAACTAAACTATCTGAAATAATCAAGGGTGCGTCATCTAATTTATTAACCTCCTTAGCTAAACTTTTTATTTCTCCTTTTCCTTGTATATATCTACTTGGTGATTGAAAAATGTATTTTGACATACAAACTTCTCCTTAGTATTTGATATACACTTATTTTAGCCTTTCTATTCATAGGTATAAATCATAAATCGTTGTAAATGTGAAAGGCTATATGTAAAACAATTACTTATTCGAATGATTTAACTTCTTTGTTTTTTGAGCACGTTGTATTTGGGGTGTGGGTCGTTTTCTTATTATTTAAATAGGCAAATAAGCTTTTGTTTAAGTCGAAATTTTAATTTTACGTGTTTAATATACTTCTTTTGAGGTTATTTGAGTTTGTAAGTAGGATATTTCTTATGTTTTTTTATCAACGTTAGGAATTACTTAGTATTAACGCAGTTTGAAATATTACATTACTGGAGGGGTTTGATGGATTTTATCATTACAGTAGTAATAGGTTTAATCGTTGGCGTGGCATTTTCAATCTGGTTAACTAAAAATAAAATTACCAATCTTATTATTAGTTTGATTTCAGCAGTGATTGGTGCATTCATTGGTCTAACAATGTTAAATTCTTCAGGCAATGCATTACCAAATTCAGCAGGCATGTTCTTTATAATTCCGACATTTGTTGGTTCTGTTTGTCTGACTTTACTTGTTTTGTTTATTATTAAAACGAACAAAGATATTGTAACAAATTAAAATAGTTTACATGGCTATTGTATATGTGAGATTGTACTAATTTTTAGTTTTGGGTTAAACAAATGTAATAAATAATAAGGCGACATAGTAAAACCAAGAAGCCCCCCTTGCTATTCTCAGTAGTGAGGGGGGTCAATGTTCCAATGGATTTGCTTTTTATTAAACAAATTAAAATACCATAGGCTATGGAAATGAAAAATAGTTACTCCCTCAAATTTCCATTCAAGCACAATTATTTATAATAAAGTGCCGATATCCTTTAGCTTATTAAGAATTAGCTTTTTTGAGGCTTCTATCAGTATTTATTGATTTTCAAGATTATTAGATATGTTTTTAGCGGGTGCAAGTATTTCATAATTAAGATTATAGAATTTTTTATATTTTTGGATAAACAAGCATAAAAAATGAAGAAGTAAAAAGTTATTATATGAATCATATACTTTATAAACTATTATTAAGTTGAGAATCTATAATTTAAATCTTCGAGAAAAGGAATGATCCTTTGAAAATATCCTTAATATTATTAAAGTTTTTCTATCCATTATTTTTTATATTCCAAATTTCTAATTTTTCTATAAAAAATAATGAGGGAAAATATGAACACTTAAAAAAACCAAAATATATTATTAATAGTTTGTTGCTTCCTTTAATGTGGGGAATAGTAAATATGATTTCCAGTATTACTCTTATGTTTTCACATTCACACTATAAAAAAAACTTCTTTTTAGCTTATAACGCCCAATTAATAGCACAGGGCTTTGGGTATTTACTGTTTTTTAAATATCAATCACTGTTTTTCTCATTTATAATTAAAACAGTTCAATCACTGTTTATGATAGTGAGTATTAAATCAGTAACCAATAAGAAAAATGTCATCCGTTTATTTTTAGGAATACATTTAGTGTGGATTATCTATGAAATATATATAATTATAAATTTTTGGTCATTAAATAAAAAACTAGATAAAAGGTGATTATATGAAAAAATTCGTTTCAATTGTATTTATTTTTACTACACTCTATTTATTAAATAATAAGCAAAAAGAAAAATATAATCCTGTTACGAAAAAGAATGGCGCATATTATGTGAATAACCACATTATTGTAAACAGAGAGTATAAAGTTTGTCCGTTTTATATACCTTTTCCAAAATCAGAAGCAAAAAACAATTTAAAACTTATGATTAAAGATGCCCAAAAACAAGGGTTTCAACTAATTATTATTAGTGGCTTTCGGTCGTATTTTAAGCAAATGCGGTTATTCAATATGTACGTTCATCGCGATGGTCTAGAAAAAGCGAAAACTTATAGCGCTGAACCAGGATATTCTGAACACCAAACAGGTTTAGCTTTTGACGTTGCTTCTCCCGGTTTAGATGAATCAATAAAAGAACAGTTTCAATTTACAAAAGAAAGCAAGTGGTTGCAAGATAACGCACATTTCTATGGATTTATTATCCGATATCCTAAGGGTAAAGAACATATTACAGAATTTATGTATGAACCTTGGCATTTAAGATATATAGGAAGAGAAGATGCAGTGGGAATAGCAAACAAAAATCTCACATTTGAAGAATATTTTGATTTAGCTTAAGGCAATTTTTATGTAGGAACTTAAGTTGACCTAAAATCAATATCGGTAAAAAATTCAGACTTTAAGTATCACTGTACACTTTTATATGAATGATGGGATGACTTAAAAAGTATAAAGTTCAAATTTTTTATAAAAAGTGAACTTAACAAGGCAAAAATACGTATATTTTAATGAGTAGCAACAAAAAGGGGGATTTGTTCAAACCTATATTAAATGTACTTCGTAAGATTAAAAGAATCTAATTGTGCTTTTGCGCTTAAGCTTTAACGAAGGTTAGGCAACACGAATGATTCATAAAAATATTAAAAAGGGGCGAAGATTTATGAATAACAAATTATTAGTATTTTCATCATCAGTATTAGCTACAGGTGTATTGTTAGGAGCAAGTAATGGATCAGGTGAAGATAACACAGCACACGCTGATACTACAAATAACAACATGAATAATATGAACCAGAAAGACATGTCTATGAATCACAACATGGACAACATGAACGGTAATATGAATCAAAAAGACATGTCTATGGATGATAACATGAACAATATGAACGATAATATGAATCAAAAAGACATGTCTATGGATGATAACATGAACAATATGAACGATAATATGAATCAAAAAGACATGTCTATGAATCACAACATGGACAACATGAACGGTAATATGAATCAAAAAGACATGTCTATGGATGATAACATGAACAATATGAACGGTAATATGAATCAAAAAGGCATGTCTATGGATGATAACATGAACAATATGAACGGTAATATGAACCAAAAAGGCATGTCTATGAATGATAACATGAACAATATGAACGGTAATATGAACCAACAAGCAATGATGCCGTATTATAATTATACGGGTTATACAACATATGATGGTGATTTTACTCAAGATTATGATTTTGTAAGAGCATTAAAACACGATAACGTTATGATTGATGGATACAAAGTTAATACAGCAGCTGCCGATAAAGACGTTGCCACAAGTAAAAAAATGGATGACACAATTGTAGATATGAATAAAGATGGCCAAGTAGTTCATATCACTTTCGATACTAAGGAACATGCAGTAAGTAAAGATATGTTCAAGAAAGAGCATATGTCTAACCACATGTCTGACGAAGGTCAAACAGAAAATGGATCATATATGACTTACGAAACAAACAACGGTATGTACAAAGCCTTTTTCGATGAGCAAGGTTATTTAATGAAAGTAATGATTAGTTAATATTCAATAACTTCATAAAAAAAAGGACCTCAGTTGAGGTCCTTTTTTTATGATTGTTAATAGTTAAAATAAAGTCGATTCTAATTTAAGAATATATTATTGAAATAAGTCTCTCATCTTTTTATATAATCACAATGTTTTAAGATTTATCTGTTTGTAATAATGTTTTAATGTACATCTGGTCATCATGATCATATTTTTTCCCTTTATAGTTTTGTGGCTCATTAATACCCGTAAGTAAAATCACTTCATTATTTTTATCTGTTGCATGCAGAAGTCCTCGTATTCCTTCTTTTCGTGAGTAAGACTTTAAAACACTATTTTTTTTATAACTATGAGGTAAATGTTCAATCATAAATTCAGTGATTGCTTTAGGATCTTCATAACCCACTTGCTCAGCAGCAAGCATCAACTTATGAACGCCTTCAGGTAATTCCTCCACAGTCATGCCCATTTTGTCAAAACCTCTTAAACCTATTCCTGTTACCATCGTATTTAATTTTTTGCCAATGCTTTCAGTATATTGTAAAGCATTATTTATTGATTCTCTAACTGCTAAAGCAGTATGCGCGAAATCTAATATAACAGTATAATGCTCTATTTCAACTATTTGAAAACGATGTGCTGGTGGCTCAATAATAGTTGAAGCTTTAATGATATCATTTGTAGCAAAACCCAATTTATGCAAACTAAAAATGCTTGTAGCTAAATTAATATAGTTATGTCCTCCTTTAAAGTTCGGTTTAACACAAAAACTCTCTCCATCAATTACAATATCTACATGACTGTTATGGACATTATATTGATAATAAGCTTGCTGTTTATTCGAAAAATGCCATTTATCTTTCACGATAGGGTTATATTCAGTCGTGTTCAAATTAACTAAATTTGATTTGCTCAACTCATTTAATCTCAATTTAGCTTTCAGATAGTTATTCATAGTACCATGATATTCGAGGTGTTCAGGGCTGAAATTAGTGAATACTGATAAATCATTCTGAATAAAATCTGTACGTCGTTGATCTAATGCTATCGATGTTGCTTCGTAAACGATATAATCGTAATTTTCATTATAAAAATGTTCTGTAATTTCACCCATTTCAAAATACATTGGCGTAGTTTGGGTCGTGTGATTAAATTTCATCTTTTCATAATTACAGTCAAAAATACCTAACGTTCCAATAATAGCAACTCTTTTACCCAACTGTGATAATAGGTTCCCAATCATATGACTTGTCGTTGTCTTACCATTTGTCCCTGTAACTGCAATGAATTTTAATCCATCAATTGCTTTTCCGTAAAATAACGTTACTAGATTGTTGGCTACGCTAGGGAAATTATTTATATATATAATAGGCATGTTAAATTCAAGGTGATTAAGTTTAGATGAATGGGCATCTGTAATCATAAGCAAAGGTTTCATTTCATTAGCGCGTTGCGCATAGTAGTCTGTATTATCTGAATCTTTCAACATAAAAATGGTATTTTGTTTTATATCCTGGTACATTGATGTAATATTTTGACAAATTGTATTCGTATTAACTTTCATGCACGTAGGATTTGTAATTGTGTTTTTTTCAATAGATAAAAGAATATCTTGAATCGTAATTTGCATTAATTTTCACCCAACATTTCATTTTTTTTGTAATATCAATTAATATTTCGTATTTTTATTAAAAAATTAATTACAAAATATACGTATAAATATAAAAAAAGGATCACATGAATTTGTGATCCTTTTCAATAAATTTAAAATATCATAATAATCAGATTAAATGTCACTACTAGCCATAACCATTTGACCTTTAGGTTCAGTATTATTAGGGGAAGGTTCTAATGTAAGAGCGATTTTATCATTCTTATCAATATCTATATTACTTAAGTCAAAAACAACCATCCCTTTATTGTTTTCACTAGAAAACGCGCCAGCAGGATAAGGTTTATTATCTTTTAATACCCAAACTTGGTACACTTGGTTGCCTTTTGTAGTTTCGATATCATTGGCTTCCACAATTAATTTTCTATCAGTTTTATTATTAGCATTTGAAAGGTAGGCTTGTCCTTGAGTTTTGTTCTCATCCATAGATTTTAGGTTGATTGTTTTAGCATCACCAGTGTTTATCATTGAAGTAGATTGCTTTTTCGATTCTTTATGCCCAAAAAACTGGACCCCATTGCCAATAAGAGATAACAACAACATTGCTGCTATAATCCCCATAGAGAAACGTTTGATAACTACACTTTTGTTCTTTTTATTATTATTTTGTTTTGACACATTTGAATTTTGTTGAAATTGGTTATTAGTGTCTGAACTAGTAAAACTAAAGTCATCCTCTTCATTTTCATTTTCTGTATCTTTATTTGTGGTTTTATTCTCATTTAGAACTGATTCTAAAATTCTTTGTTTCATTCCTGTCGGAGGTTCAACCTCTTTATTGTTATAAGGAAGTGTATCATGAAGAATTTCGATGTCTTTCAAAGTCTTATGACTTTCAGATGTAGAATTCAATTCTTGTTCAACTTGTACTTTTTCACTTTTGCTCAACTTATCATTGAAATAATCATATATTTTATCAACTTTGCTATCTCTCATTTTCTTCATCCTCCCTTCTTAAGGCTTTTTTAAAGTAGTTATTCAAATGTTGGATTGAAAGTCTCATACGGCTTTTTACAGTACCTAAAGGTATATTTAATTTACTTGCAATTTCTTGCTGACTCAATCCTTTATAATAAAACAAAGAAATAATTTTTTGCTGATCTTTATTTAAAAATGAAATCCTTTTATTGATTTCTTCTGAGACTTCTTTACTTAACAAATCATATTCAGGTAGACTATCAGTTTGTATACCTTGAAAATCCTCATCAAATTGACTCTCTATATTTTTTTTCTTTCTTATAGCATCAATAGATCTATTACGACATAATGTAATAAGCCAAGTTGATAATTTCCCCTTTTCAGGATTGAAAATTGCCTTTTTATTCCATATTTTCATAAAAACATCCTGTAAAACTTCTTCACTAGATTGCACATCTTGTGTTATTTTATAAGCCAAATTGAATAATAACGACTCGTACCGATCATATAATATTTCTAGACTTTTGCTATCATTTGTTTCTAATACCATTTTATATAGATCCTTTTCATCTACCATGCCGTCCCCTCCTTGTTTTAAAATCAAACAATTAGAAACACCCAGTCGATATTCATTTTATTAGCTTTCAATAAATATACGTAATTTAAATATAAAAAGTTCATACAGTGGATAAAAGTGGATAAACTTTTTATATTTAGGTGTACTCTAAAAAATAAAATTGACACTCGTTCTATTAAGCATAAACCTAATGAGTATTTTATCATTAACAGAAATATGTAGCTATTTTAGTTAAACGCTTACAATATGAAAGGCATATTCAAAAAATATATAGTAATTAGTCTAAAAATGAAAAATATTATTTTAAGAATTTTAATTGAAGACATTTGTAGTGAAAATACTAACAATGTTTTGATAATGATAATATAGTGAAATATATAATTGTATTAACCAAGGAGGCAAAATAATGAATAATGTAAAAGATAAAGTAGTCGTTATAACTGGTGCGTCTAGTGGCATTGGTGAGGAAACAGTAAGTTTGCTATCTGAAAATGGGGCTAAGCTTGTTTTAGGAGCAAGACGCGTAGATCGATTAGAAAAAATACAACAAAAAATAGGTAATAATATAAGCATTCAAAAAACTGATGTAACGAAGCCAGATGAAGTAAATGCATTAATTGAAACAGCGTATAAAGATTTTGGACGTGTAGATGTTTTAATTAATAATGCTGGTCTTATGCCTCAATCTTTTTTAGAAAAGAATAAACAAGATGAATGGAACCAAATGATTGATGTTAATATTAAAGGTGTACTATACGGTATTGGTGCAGTGTTGCCTTATATGAGAGAACAAAAATCAGGTCATATTATTAATTTAGCTTCTGTAGCAGGACATGTTGTTTTCCCAGGTAGCGCTGTTTATAGTGGTACTAAATATGCAGTAAGAGCGATAACTGAAGGATTAAGACAAGAAGAAGCTTCGGTGGGCTCAAATATTAGAACAACAATCCTTTCTCCAGGTGCTATTGATACTGAGTTAACAGACCATATTAGCGATAAAGAAATGAAACAAGGTATAGATGAAGTATATAAAGATGCAATTAAACCAGATGCTATTGCTAGAGCTATTAATTACGCCATTAATGAACCGGAGGAATCATCTGTAAATGAATTTATAATTCGTCCTAGTAGTCAAAATCTATAATTGAGAAGTGATAAATCATAAATCGTATATTAAAAGCCTAAATGCTGTTAAATTAGCACTTCAGGCTTTTATTTAATGACATAATTTAACTTATCAGAAGTGGATATGCTTGTGAATTCACAGATGGTATAATATAAAAGTCGTCGTTTTACTTCTGTGTTTTAATTAACATGGAAGGAGGTGACACCATGTTAAACACTCTATTTGTAGCACTTGTAGCTCCTATTATAGTAGGAGTTATAATTACGTTGTTTTCACATTGGTTAAACAAGCGTGATAAATAATCCGACGACATAACCAATACACCAAAAAAGAGCCCGATAACTACTGACATAGTTATCGGGCTCGGTGTTTACCATGTAAACACTCTATTTGTTAATTACATTATAACATCATAGCAAGTGGGAATGCAAAAAGGATAGTTTTCGTTAAATTTGGTTAACATATTCGCGTAATTTATTCAGTGCATACTTGATATTTTCATTACTTTCATAAGAAAAAGAAAGCCTAATTGTATTTTGAGTACTGCCATAAATGTATCCTGGATTAATAAGAATATGTTCTTTGTCAGCTAACTCTACAAAGAGTTTTTTAATATTAATACCGTCTTTAAAAGTAATCCACACAAAAAATCCACCTTCTGGTACATTCCACGTAGCAATTGAAGAAAAATCACTATTTAAAATGTTTAACATAAAGTCTCTTTTATTTTGTAATTCATAACGTACATTTTGAGTATGTTCATCATAAGCACCACTTTTCAACATTTCATAGACGACCATTTGGGATAATATACTAGATCCATAATCTATTTGCATCCTAATATCTCCAAGTTGTTCTACCACTTTTTCAGATGCAGCAATCCAACCAATGCGCATAGCTGGCGCGATAGTTTTTGAAAAGCTACTAATATAAATAACATTTCCATTTTTATCTAATGATTTAATCGAGGCATTAGGCTCATTTTCAAACCATATATCTCTATAAATATCATCTTCTATTATAGGTATATTATATAGATTACTATAATTCAAAATCTGTTCTCGTACCTTTTTAGAAAGTATATCTCCTGTAGGATTATTAAACGTTGATTCGATATATAAAGCTTTATTATAAGCATTTGAATAACTATTTAATATCGATTTAGATTGTTTGAGATAGTTATAGTTAATGTTGATACTGCGCATATTTAATATATCGAAAACATTTGTGGAGTCGACATAAGAAGGCGTATTACGAAATATGATTGTATTTTGACTCAAAAACCCAATTGAAAGTAATTGTATAGCGTGAAGCGCACCTGAAGTAATCAATATATTTTCACTTGAAACGTTAATATTTTGTTTTTCTAACCTTTTGGCAATCAGTTCTCGTAATTTAATATAACCATGACCGTTATTGTATCCAAACGATAGATCACCTATATAGTTTGAGACACGATTCATTGCCCTTTTTAACTCTTTATGCGGAAGTATTTCATCCCCTAATTCTCCCTTACTTATATGTATATATTCATTATGTGTTTCTAATTTATTAATAAGGTGTACAGTGTATTGACTACGCGTTCTTGATGACCATTCCATCATTTCATCCCATTTATTTATAATATAGGGTTTGTCCAAATAGTCATTAACATAAGTTCCACTTCCTTGGACAGTATATATAAATCCTTCAGATTCTAATAACTCAATGCTTTTGATGATTGTAACTCTATTTACATTAAATTGGTCTGATAATTTTCTTTGTGAAGGAATACGCATTCCATAAAACCAGTCTCCATTAATGATTTTCTCTCTTATATAAGAAGCAATATCTTTATATTTCATAAATACCTTCCTTTAAAATTGGTTGGGTTATTTTTATTTGAATTGGTTGTACTTAGTGTAACGTTAATTTCGTATTCTGAACATATATCAAATTACAGGTAGGTGTTCAGAGATGAAATATAATCAAACAAAGATAAAAGTGTGTTTTGCTTTTATACTTACAATATTTTTATGGGCTTCTGCATTTCCAATGATCAAAATAGCATTAAATGATTTCAAAGCAGAGAATTTATCTGCTTTAAGATTAATGATTGCTTGTTTCATCCTTTTGATTATTGCAGTAATAAAAAAAGTCTCATTACCGGAACTTAAAGACGTGCCTCTTATATTTATTTTAGGGTTTTGTGGATTCACTGTATATCATACTGCACTAAGTTTTGGAGAATATTATGTAAGTGCTGGAATTGCGAGTTTAATTGTATCAACAACACCGATATTTGCAGCACTTTTAGCTACATATTTCTTAAGAGAAAAATTCTCGAAAATAGCTTGGATTGGATCTATCATTGCATTTCTAGGCGTTGCTTTAATATCGTTAGGTAACGGAGAACAATTTCACGCGATGATAATCGGCGTAGTATTAGTGTTAGTAGCTTCGATTGGAGAAAGTATCTATTTTGCATTTCAAGCTAACTATTTAAAAAAGTATGGTTTTATTCCATTTACTATATATACTATTATTGCTGGTGCATTATTTACTTTAATATTCTTACCGGGCGCATTTTCTGACCTTCAAAATGCGAGTGCTACTTCAATAGTATCAGTTATATATTTAGGTGCATTTCCAACTGTAATCCCATACATTGCTTTAGCATATACAATACATAAGGTAGGTGTGTCTGATGCGACAATGTCTCTCTATTTAACACCAGCAGTTTCTCTCATTCTGGCATATTTATTGCTTGGAGAAGTTCCCAGTATAGTAGCCATTATAGGTGGTATTATTACTTTAATAGGCGTAACCATAACTTCTAATTATTCAAATGAAAGTATTTAAAAATGGAGAACATACGTTCTTTTTGTGGTATAATTATACTTGAAATGAGGATGATATAAGGTGAATGAAACAATTTTAACCAGTAAAATAAGGAAGCTAGAAAGTAATATTGAAAATATTGATAAAAAATTAAAAAAGGAAGAAGAAAGCGAAAGTAAGTTATATAAAGAACTAGCAAAAATACAAAAGAAATTATCTAACGCAAAAACTTCAACCTCATTTAAATCTTGTAAGAGGAAAGAAAATAGTATAACTAGTTCTCTTGAAAAGACTAAATATAATAAAAGTAATTTATTGAAAAGAAAATCTAGTGAATTAAAAACGTTAAGTAAACAAAGAGTAAAACTATCAAATTTAAGAAGAGAAGGAAGTAAGAAAGTAGAGCAAATGGCGAGTCAGTTATATAGCCAATCTACCACTCTAAAAATTGAAGAGATAGAAGAGGATATTAAATATATTAATAAAGAGAAATTTGAAAGTAAAAATCATGATGTGTTTATTTCTCATTCCTCGAGTGACAAAGAAAGTTTTGTTAATGATTTAATAGAGTCTTTGAGAAATAGAGGTATTGATGCTTGGTATGATGAAGATAACATTAACTGGGGTAATAGTATTAGGCAAAGTATCGATAAAGGAATTAGAAATTCCAGATTTTGTATAATTGTAATTTCTAAGAAATTTTTGAATAGTTATTGGACTAATTACGAACTTGATAGTATATTCCAAAAAGATTCTACTGTGGTAGATTCCTCCATCATTTTACCTATATGGCATGATATAAATAAAGATGAAATACAGAAACATAGTTATAAATTATCTGATATACAAGCTTTAAGTTCTGAAGTGGATACAGAAGAAATAACAGAAGCATTAGAAAACTTGTTAAATAATAAGGTGTTTTATGTATGATTAGAGTAAGCCTTAATCAGTCAGTAGGCAAAGTGGTTTTTTTAAGGTTTTAATTACATGATTAGGGTGTAACAAAAGTAAAAAATATCGTGGGCGTATTCCTAATGAAAAAAGTATTAGAAATTAATTTCCAATAACGAACAGTTATAGCTGAATAAGAGGTGGAATAAAATGAGAACAGACAATCAAATAGTCAATGCAATGAATGTAGTTAAAGATATAGTGTTATTTGTTATATTTAGTATGGTTGTATGGGGTAACAAATCTAACATAGAAGAAATGGTCATTTCTAAAACTGATAATGAGTTTTTAGCACTTAGTTTTTCAATCAGTATATTTGTAGTAATATTATTCATCTTTTTTCTTATTAGAATAGTTTTACACAAATTGGTATTTAAAATTTTTGGTGATGAAGATAATTAATAACATCTGGAGGAGAAAAATGAATAATAAAGAAGCTCAAATTGGAAATGATAGAAAAAATTTATTACTTGATTCACTAACAGAATTAACGAAAGTAGAGTTTAATAATCTATGTGAAAAGAGTTCTAAACCACGCAACAAGCTCTTATATAAAGCTTATAAAAGGACTAATTCATTAAAAAAAATATGGAGATTATCAAAATTATATGAATTATCTATACCTCATGAAGAATATGCGTCAACTATAATACCTTTCATATTTAAAAGAGTTATGACAAATCCTAGTGTAGATTCATTTAGACAAGCGAAAGGTTATTTAGAAACATACAATATGGTAATTAATTTTAGTAGTAGTGAATTTTCTGCAACAGAAGTAAAGTCATGTTTTAATATATATACATTTGAGTATTTTAGAAAAAACTATTTAAAATAATTTATTTGACTAAATAAGGAGTAAATATAATGAAAATAATAGTAATAATGGAAAAGTAATTTAGTAACATTACTAAAACCAATAACGAAGAAATTTGTACAAAATAACAATAGAGGGTGTATACCAATGAAAAATATAAGGAATGAAATAATAGTAGAACAAATTCATAAAATAAAACAGAATTTAATACCGTCTTTAGTTTTTGGAATAATAGCCATTCTTTTATGTTTAATTAGTGGTTCGTATATTATTAAATCAAAAACAGGATCAGATTCATTTATTGAATCATTTCACATACTAAGCACATCACTATTACCCATGTTGACTATTGGATTTATTGGTTTTATTACTTTTATTATCTGTTTGTTACTGGAAGATCCATTTTAAATGCAACAAAAAACCAAAGAATTTAAATAAATTGATAAAATATTAAAAACCATTAACGAACCTTTTTGTTACAAATTTTGCACGTCTGCAATTTAACAAGTAAAATTTTTGCCAAATACCTCTCAAACTTATAAAAAACAAGGAAATATTAACTTCAATATTTTTTTGTCTATGAAAACCAATACTTGTAACATAATCAATGTTACAATATTACTATGATTCACGAGAAAAGTTACAAAATCATTGTCTTTCATTTGCTTTGAGAAAAATTTTAAATAGTTTAATAAAAAAATTGATATTTAAGGAGAGGTAATATGAGTAAAAGACTAGAGGAAGTAATTGAAACAGTTAGAGTAAACCAATGGTTTGAAAAGGAATATAAGGCTTTACAAGAAAATCATAAAAATAATAATGAGCCTTTTATAAATGAAGAAGCATATCAACTTGTTATAAATTTTATCGCAAATGAAGTGTTATCTATTAATTACAGTCCAGAAGAACTTCATGGTAATTATTTTTCTGACGCAAATGAAGCACTTCTTAAGTGCTGTAATCTAATTAAAAAGCAATTAAATGAGGATTTTAACAGTATTGAAACACTGATTTGTGAAATTAATGATTTTTGGCTTATTGCTTCTAATAAAATAAATTTACAACTATTTAAAGAAACAGAAGGTATAATAAGTTCAGAAACAGCAACATCTGATTTCGTTCAAATATTAATAAATCATAATTCAGAAAAATCAAAAATATATTTTCATCGCAACAATAGTTATTCTTTTTCGGAATTTGAAATTGATACTTCACATGCAACTAAAGTAAGAGAATTTAAAGTAAATATTGATAATGAACGTATGAAAGAGCGATCAATTAATATGCAAAAGAAATATATGCAAGCTATTTTCTTCTATACTAAAGAAAATGAATATTATGAAAAAAATGAAGAACATCAATTTATTTGTGTACTGTTGGATAGAATCTATCAATTTATATTACGCAATAATTTAAATATAGATGAAGAAACATTTGCATACATTTTAAATGTATTATTAGTTGAAATTGATGATGAATATTCATCTATATACACAAGTGATGTTAAACAAATAAGTATTAATGACCAATTAAAGAACGAAATAAGTATATCAACATTTTTTCATGGTAAAGAACTATCTAAAATTGGAGAGAATGAGATATTTATGATTGATTCTCTAGTTGGCGCTTGTCTTTGTTATTTTAATGATTACAAATCTTAAGGAGTGAAATAAAACGATATATTTTTAATAGTTTAGTAAATCAAGATTGATAAACGAGGTTATAGATATGGCTAAAATTGGTTATGCACGTGTATCAACACAAGATCAAAGTCTTGATGGACAGATTGATACACTTGAGGAATATGGTTGTGAACGTATCTTTAGCGAGAAAGCGAGTGGTCGTAAAACTAAAAGAACGGAACTTGATAAGTGTTTAGATTATTTACGTGAAGGAGATATCCTAGTTATCTATAAACTAGACCGTCTTGGACGTACAACGAAACAATTAATTGAATTATCACAATGGTTAGATGAAAACAGCATTGATCTACATATTATAGATATGAACGTATCGACTAAAGATGCGATGGGCAAGATGTTCTTTACCATGATGAGTGCATTCGCTGAACTTGAAGCTAACTTATTAAGTGAACGTACGAAAAAAGGGTTGGAAGCTGCAAGAGCAAGAGGGAGAAAAGGTGGCCGTCCTTCATTGCCAGATTATAAAAGACGAGAAATCAAGTTTTTATATGATGAACAAAAACTTACTGGTGCAGAAATCGCTGAAAAAACAGGTGTCAGTAGGACTACTGTATATCGCATTATAAAAGAATAGTGCGAAAAGTAAATACACATGTGTAATTTAGACAAATGTATTTTACACATGTGTAAAGGAGGATTTGTTATGAATAGAAGTGATAGAGAAAATTACGAGGAAGAGAAAAGACAGGCTTATCTTGAAGAAGAAGAACGTAAAAGGTCATATTATAATGAGAGAGATTATAGACGAGAACAAGAATTATATGAGGAAAACAGAAAAAATAAACGTAGTAAAAGAGGACTATCATTCCTTGTTGTAGTTTTATTAATAGTTGCAATGGTATTTGCTTTTAAATCTTGTAGTAATAATAATAATACAGAGCAAGCAAATGTATCAGATAGTCCATCACAGCAGCAACAACAACAACAACCAAACAATGAACAGTATGTACAACAAAAAGACGATGATATTCAAAGCAAAATTGAAGATACAAAATCTAGTATAGAAAATTCAAATGAAGATACTCAATCAACTTTACAGAGTTTAAAAGATGAAGTGAATAGTTTAAAGCAAAATGCTAGTAATGAAAAAACAGAAAAAGTAGCAAATGATTACCAAGATACTGTAAATCAGCTAGATGAAGCAAATACAGCTAAGCAAAATGGTGATGATAGTAAAGTAAAAGAGGAACTAAATAAAGTTAATAGTAAGCTAGATGATATTAAAAATGAAATTTCAGGTTGGTTTAGTAAAGATGAAGAAAACTAATAATTTAATATAATATTTAAAAAGGACATTTATATGACTAATAACGAAGATAATAATACAAAAAATATAAAGAAGAAATACATAATCATTTCTTCTATTTTAAGTGTCTTACTTATAGTGGGATTGCTAGTCTATTTCATTTTAAGTCAAACAAATGCACAAGGACAGATTGAGGATTTTAAAAATGCAGCACATGATAAAGACTATAAAAAGCTTACTGCTTATTTATCTAGTGGTGAACGTGATTTATCAAATATGGAAGCAAAGGCATTTGCAAAATATATAAATGAACCTGAAAATAAAAAGAAATTTGATAAAGAAATAAAAGTAATCGAAGATAATATAAAAGATAATAATAATTATGATTTGAAGTTAGGATCAATAACAGATAATAATAATCGAAGTATAATAGATGTTAAAAAAAATGGGAAGAAATTTTTATTTATAGATAAAGTTCTTTTTAAGCCAAAGTATACTAATGTTTATGTGAAAGAAAACAATAATACTGGGATATATGATTATAAAAATGATAAAAAGCGTCATGTTGCATCAGATAGAAATGGTTTTTCGAGTATTGGAGAATTTTTCACTGGTAAATATAGTATGGATACTAAAAAGAAAATTGAAGATACAGAATTAACAGGTGCAAGTAATGGAAAACTAGAGTTTAATACAGAGGTAACTAACAAAAATAATAATGTAGTTGCCATGCAAGATTTCAATCAGTCTAGTTTCAAAATCAACTTGAAAAATAGTGATGATTTAGATGATAGGACTATAAAAATTATGATTAATGATAAAGAACAAGATTACGAGAAAAATAAAATTTATGGTAATTACTATAATGCCAATGAGTTGAATGTATATGCAATAGGGGAAATAGACGGAGAAAATTTTAAAAGTAATGATGTAGAAGTGAAAAGAAATAAATATCAAAGTCCACAAGAATTAAATTTAAGATTTAATCAAGATAAGATAAATAAGTATAAATTGGAAAATAAAAAAATAGAATCTAAAGCAAAAGATTTTATGAAAGAATATACTAAAGGATTAAATATGGCATATAAAAAATCTAATTATAAATACATTAGTGAACATATAAAAGAAGATACTAAAGTATCAAAACATATGAAAAAAATGGTTACCTCAAATGCAAAAAATAAATACAGTAATTTAGAATTTCAAAGTGTTAAGAAAAATAATGAAAATGTTCAAGTTATCTTAACAAAAGAAGTTAGTAAGGAAAAAGTAACTTCTAAATATTTGTTAGAGGTTACTGATAGTAAATTCAAGATAACAAATTATAAGGATATATAAAAAAGGGGGAAACCCCTTTTTTTATTGGAACATACCACTAAGTCTATTTATAACAAATGCAACAATACTTATTGATAAATCTACATTAGGAGTATTATTTGGTTTTTCATATAAACTATCTTCAATAACACTTCTTAACGAAGCTGATCCATGTATATTAGATGAAAAGTTCTTATAACATATATGATAATATACAGGAAAGCCTAAATGGTAGCATAAATCTTTAAAATTATATAATTCGATTGGTACGTTATTCCCCTTATCATCTGTTTCATATTCATCAGTTTGTGAATACCATTTAAAATTTTTATTATTAATATTAGTGAAACCATTTCTGAATTTATCTTTTTTCATCGTTAAATTATTCATATTAAATGCTTGCGAAAATTCATTGTCGTTTTGATTAATACCTATATAATTTCTTATATCTGAATATGAAGTTTCTTTAGTATCATTATGATAAACGAATTCATGATATTTTTGAATTTCATATTCCGTATAGTCTAAATATTTTTTTGCTCTATCATTAGCATAGTTTTTACTTTTGTTTAAAAACATTATATATATATATCGTTCAAATAAAATTCTAGCTAAAGCAGGTAAAGTAGTATTATGTTGATTATTAATTAAAAGTTCAATAGATTCATATAATTCACTAACTTCTAATAATAAATTGTAATTGGCTAAATCAATATCTTTTAAACTAGTCTGTTCTGACATTACGTCTGCAACAATATTTATTCTTTCTTTGAATTCTGATGCAGTCACAATAAACATTATAAATTTCCACCTCTATTTTATATTACATTACAAACCACAGAAAAATCTATATTTTCTATATCACCTTGCTCATTAATCAAAGTGATCAATTCATTAATAGTATCTACTTTCTTAATAAAACCTGACCCAATCCTCATATATCCATTCTTCCAGTAATTAATTGTGCAAAATGAATTAGTAGCTATCTTCTCATTAATTATATCATTAATAATTTCCAATTGTTCTTGTGATAGTAAAGGCATTTCTATTTTATTTTGATCTTCTACATATTGCTCTAGCATTTCGTATTGAATTGGTAAACTCTTAAACGGTTGCCATTTTTTAATTCCTCTACCTTGTGGGATTCGAGGATTAAGATATTCTCTAGGTATCTTTCTATAATCAGTTTCATATTTATATGTGTCTGGCATATCAGGGTTAATTATTTTCATTAAAAGCACCTCAAAACCATTATAGAACATGTGTTCGTTATAAGCAATATCATATATTTGAAATAGGACGCTGTGAGAACCTCTCATTTGCATCGAAAACAAAAATGGGTGAGTGTATGTGCGTAATGCGCACATACACTCACATTAAAACTAAATTCAAAATGGAGGGAAAGTGAGGATTCACTTTCCCTTTATTTCCATTTTTTAGAATTTATTTTTTTGTGTTGAAACGCTCACACGTACAATCAGAGATTGTACTTTTAACAAGCCTACTCAATCTTGCAAGGGGCAAAAAACTTTTTATTTGTGGCCATA
Source organism: Staphylococcus durrellii (assembly GCF_015594545.1). Taxonomy (NCBI): domain Bacteria; kingdom Bacillati; phylum Bacillota; class Bacilli; order Caryophanales; family Staphylococcaceae; genus Staphylococcus; species Staphylococcus durrellii. The sequence continues at coordinate 26,041 of NZ_JADIIO010000002.1, forward strand.
CGGCCAGTCTAAAAACTTTTATTGCTTGAACCCTTGCAAGATCAACGTAACGGCTTGTTGCAGTGGCTTCACAACACAGCAAAAATAAATAATTTCTAAAAGATAAAATTTCAGGGGGTCATTAAAATGACAGTAGAAGATAGAATTGAATTGTACGTTTTTGAAAATGAATACAAGGAAGTTGTTGGAATTTATGAAACAATTGAGTTAGATGAATTTTACAATCGTTATACTACAAGAGTAATAGAGTCAGCAGAAGAACATTATTGCTTAGATGAAAGATTAAAATATCATATGGTAAATTTTGGTTATTTAGCAAAATTTTATGATATATATCCAACTATTGATGAAAATGATTCTGAATTAAAAGATTATCTAAAAACATATAATGAAGTTACTCAAGAAAAACTATCTTTTGAAAAAATCGAAGTTTTAGAAGAAGATGAACAAGTTATCATTAACTATATTTTTAAAAATGGTTTAGATAAATATAAAAAGAATAAAGATAAAACTAAAAATCTTATACCATCTATTGAGATATTGTGGAATAAGCAAGATGAGAAACCAATTGTTTTAAAAGAATATACATGCAATGTTGAAAAACTAGTTGAGTGTATTTTAACTTCTGAAATGAGTAGAATATATCAAGAACATTCCACAGAAGAATTGTTGTTTGAAAAGACTAATTACCTTAAAAACTTAATCCGATTTGTAGATGAATTGAACGAGGTCTTAAATGATAAAGTCGAAACTTTATATAAGTTACAAGAAGTCTATAACAACGAGTTTTATTTCTGTGATAATGAGATCATTGTTAATGAATACTAATATCAAAGCCCTCGAAAAAATCGGGGGCTTTGCTTTTGGCATAAAGCGGCCAAAAACAAAGCCGAAACAAAAGGAGTGAATGTGATGTGCATAACGCACACACATCACATTCACATTAAAACTAAATTCAAAAATGGAGGGAAAGTGAGGATTCACTTTCCCTTTATTTCTATTTTTTAGAATTTATTTTTTTGTGTTGAAACGCTCACACGTACAATCAAAGATTGTACTTTTAACAAGCCTACTCAATCTTGCAAGGGGCAAAAAACTTTTTATTTATGGCCATACGGCCAGTCTAAAAACTTTTATTGCTTGAACCCTTGCAAGATCAACGTAACGGCTTGTTGCAGTGGCTTCACAACACAGCAAAAATAAATAATTTCTAAAAGAAAATTTTCAGGAGGGATTAATATGATTCTTGTAATTATCATTTTATTTATATTGGTATACTTCGCTAGTTTAACATTTGAAATATTAAATTCTTTTATTAAGGAGTGGTCAAAATGAGTATTTATTATGATTATGATAATACAGGCGTTCAGTATGACTGGATAGAAATAAATGAAACTAAAAAAACAATTAGATATGGTAACAGTGGAATACAAATTCCCGATACACACAACATTGAATGTATCTACGTTAGAGATTTAAGTCGATTAATAATTAATAATATTAATAAATATCAAGATATTTCAAAAGGAGTTAATTAATATGTTAAAAATAAATGAACTTGTAGAGTATGATGGGAATTTGATTGAAGTGAAAAACCTTAATGATTATTACACTATTAATGATATGAATTCTAATGAAGAAGTAGGTTTTATGTTTAACGATTGGGAATAAAAAAAATTCAGGAGTGATTAAATGGAAATTAAAAATGCAGACCAGTTAAGAGATAGTAATATAAAAGCAAAAGAGCGATTTGAAAAAGCAATAGAAAGACAATATAAAGAAATATTGAAGGCAAATGATGCAGGTAAAAGAGCAACAATATTCTGGTATGATAATGATCTACGATATGAAGATATAAGTAATCAGATTAAAAAGTATTTCAGTGATAAAGGTTATAGTTTTGCAAGAGATAGAGTAAGTCAAGGCGTTCCACAATTAACATTATATATAGAATGGTAATAATTAAAGCCCTCGAAAAAATCGGGGGCTTTGCTTTTGGCATAAAACAGCCAAAAACAAAGCCGAAACAAAAGGAGTGAATGTGATGTGCATAACGCACACACATCACATTCACATTAAAACTAAATTCAAAATGGAGGGAAAGTGAAGATTCACTTTCTCTTTATTTCCATTTTTTTTGAATTTATTTTTTTGTGTTGAAACGCTCACACGTACAATCAAAGATTGTACTTTTAACAAGCCTACTCAATCTTACAAGGGGCAAAAAACTTTTTATTTGTGGCCATACGGCCAGTCTAAAAACTTTTATTGCTTGAACCCTTGCAAGATCAACGTAACGGCTTGTTGCAGTGGCTTCACAACACAGCAAAAATAAATAATTTCTAAAAGAAAAATTTCAGGAGGAGTTAATATGATTAATATAGAAAATTTAAAAGCGTCAGAAAGTTACTTGAAAATTTGTAAGGATATTAAAGAATACGAAATGATAGAATTTGAACGTGATTACAATGAAGATGAAGAAGTATTTGATTCTAATTTAAAATGTGATTTGGCATATACTACAAAAGGTGATGATGAAGAATTTGAAATCCAAGTTTCTTTAGATTTAAAGAATAATAGATTAATTAGGGAATTGTCACATCTATATGATAATTATATAGAATACGATTATTTTGATAGTTGGAATGATATTGCGTTAATGACAGAATACCTTAACTTTGATGATTTAATTATGACTGATGTTGACGTAGATGAATTACAAGATACATTTAATAAAAATCAGGCAAAATATTAAACTTACTAGGAGGTCATTTAAGATGGAACAATCTCAAAATTACAAAGACTTAGTAGCAGAAATGAAGAAAATGGAATATATGGAAACTCTAAAAGCTGTATTTTGTTTTGAAACTGGTATTGAAGATGAAGAATATTTAAGCAATATGGCAGATTATTTTATTAATAGTAAGCAGATTCATAATTTCTTAGATGAAGAATTGTTTAATAAGCAATTAGAATATTATCAAAATTTTTAATTAAAACTAGCCCTCGAAAAATCGGGGGCTTTGCTTTTGGCATAAGACGGCCAAAACAAAGCCGAACCAAAAGGAGTGAATGTGATGTGCATAACGCACACACATAACATTCACATTTTAAGTAAATTCAAAATGGAGGGAAAGTGAAGATTCACTTTCCCTTTATTTCCATTTTTAGAATTTATTTTTTTGTGTTGAAACGCTCACACGTACAATCAAAGATTGTACTTTTAACAAGCCTACTCAATCTTACAAGGGGCAATAAAACTTTTTATTTGTGGCCATACGGCCAGTCTAAAAACTTTTATTGCTTGAACCCTTGCAAGATCAACGTAACGGCTTGTTGCAGTGGCTTCACAACACAGCAAAAATAAATAATTTCTAAAAGAAAAATTTCAGAAGTGTTTAAGATGATTTATTGAATAATAGTTATCTCAAAAAGGTTGAATATCGGATTAGAAAAGGAGGTGATATAAGTGAAAAGAACACAGAGAGAGGAAAAAGAACAAAAAAATAAGATTACAAAAGCTACTTTGGTACTACTATACCTCAACATAGCTTATGCAATCTTACAGATTCTCGGAAAAATATTTTAGTTCTTAAAGTAGGGGCTCACACCCCCTACTACCTTTCTTCTATTATATCATAGGAGGGTAAAAATGAAAAATTACAATAAGAAAATGTTTGTTTTATTACTATTCCTTACGTTTTTAAATATCATTAATTTACTGATGGAGGTTTTATAATGAATAAAAATAAGCAAATAGAAATATTGAAAAACCATTACGTTAAGGGCTTAAGAGTGGAATTAATTAAAATAACTGATGATATTACTAAACTTAAAAAAGGTGATTTAGGTACAATTACTAAAGTTGATGATATAGGTCAAATACATGTTAATTGGGATAACGGTTCTACATTGGCTTTAGTGTATGGTGAAGATAGGTTCATAGCATCAACGCCATATTCATCACAAGAATATGTATGATAATTAATGCCCTCGAAAATACGAGGGCATTGCTTTTGGCATAAAACGGCCAAAAACAATGCCGAAACAAAGGAGTGAATGTGATGTGCATAATGCACATCACATTCACATTAAAAGTAAATTCAAAATGGAGGGAAAGTGAATCTTCACTTTCCGTTTATTTCCATTTTTTAGAATTTATTTTTTTGTGTTGAAACGCTCACACGTACAATCAGAGATTGTACTTTTAACAAGCCTACTCAATCTTACAAGGGGCAAAAAACTTTTTATTTGTGGCCATACGGCCAGTCTAAAAACTTTTATTGCTTGAACCCTTGCAAGATCAACGTAACGGCTTGTTGCAGTGGCTTCACAACACAGCAAAAATAAATAATTTCTAAAAGAAAAATTTCAGGAGTGATTATTATGTATAAAGAATTATCAGTAGAAAAATATATACCTCAAAAGTATAGACCTTATGTAGAAGAATTTTGGAAAGACATTGACGGTTGTTGGTTAAATTTAAAAGATGATTACATTTCGACAACCACAGAAGCAAGTACAATTCATGAAAATTCCATTAAAGAAGTTAAAAAGTGTTTAAAAACAATTATGCTTGAAGAAGAATATTTGAATAGTTGGAAGAATAAGCAATTCATGAGAAAAGATAAACTTAAATAATAAATTAAAGCAGTGCAGCAATCATTTGCACTGCTTTTAATTTATATGTTTATTTTGAATCTAAGGCTTTTAATATTTTAACCTTTTTTAATAATAGCTTTTTATTATCTTCGATTTCTTCTAAATAAATATCCTTGTGTGCTAATCCCATAAAATTTAAAATGCCTTTCGGAATATATTTATAGATATTAATTTGCTTGTTATAGTCTATTTCAATCTCTTTGAGTATTGAATAATACTTGTTTAGTATAGCGATGTGTTCAATATATTCACTAGCATTTTTATTAAAAGTATATGGATTAATATCTTCAAATATTACTCCCATATAAGTGAATCTTTTAGCATTTATTTTAATGAATTCTCCATCATCAGATAAGTTAAATGCCTTGCTAGTTTTTAAGAATGACTGTAGTTTTTCAATAATGATTTTTAAATCTTCATATATTCTATGCTTTTCTGGATTATATTCATATACATAAACCTTTTTAGAAGTTACATAATTAACACCTAATACTTTTGCTAATATAATTCTATGTGTACCATCATTCACCCCAATATATATTGGACTTTCGCCTGTTTTAATATATTTATTAAAGGCATATAAAGATAATCCACTATTTCCATCTTCATATAATGTTTTTAACTCTTTGAAATTCATTTTGGTTAAATTTGTTAATAAATCATAGAATCTTATAGTTGATAAATTAGCATCTTTATTTTGGGGTAGTCCATAAACTCCCCAAAATAAAAGGTTATACCAACTATGACCATTATTTCCAGATCTAGCAGGCGCATGTATATAGTTAGTATCAATCCATGCTAATTGAGTTTGTTTTTCTTTAGAATCGTAATAATAATCAAATTCAGGTACATAATCTACTTTATCATTCATTGCTGCATGTAAATCTGATATTTCTACACCTCTATTTGTCAAAAACTTGTCTAATGGTTCAACTTCTTTTAAATGTTTCTCAATTTCTTCTCTGTTCATATGCACACCTCTTATATATTTTTAGTATATTTGCAATTTGGATAGTTAGAACAGCCTAAAAACTGCCCGTTTTTACCTGTTCTAACCACTAATTCATTGCTACATTTAGGGCAATTATTACTATTAGAAAAATCGGGGTTAATTTTGATTATCCATTTTGATAATGTGTTTCTATCTTTCATTATTATTGAGCAAGCATTACCTAATTCGATTGCACTTTTAGTATAAAAACTATTTGTTACTATCCATGCTTCATCTGCATTATGATATCGTTGAGCTGCATATATTTCTTGTACAGCTTTGATACCAATTTTCCCGTTACTTCTTTTTGCTTGTACGACTATTTTTTTATTTTCATTTTTTAGTATTAAATCTGCACCATAGTCATGTGATGCTTTAGTTACTGTTGGTTTATATTTCAATTTGGAAAATAGTGCTTCTAAATAATATTCAAATTCGATACCGTCCATCTTATCTACATCACGTATTCTAGCTTTTCGATATAGATTTTGAATCTTTTTCTTTTTAAAGAAGTTTATTATGACTGGCAAACTTTTATAAGCGATAACTAATACAAGTATTAGAATTATAATATTCAACAATAAGTTATTATCCATATTTAACGTTCCATTTCGCTATCTTTATCATTATCAATAACTTTTGATGCTTGATTAGTTGATTGTGGTTTTTCATATGTTATTTCTCCATTAGTTATCGCCTTATCCTTTTTTAGCTGTTCGTTCCAATCTTTTGTGTCTTGTGGTAAGTCTATATTTATTTCCCCTTTGTATTCATATTTTTCTAGAAAATTACTTATAAATTGCTTGCCAGCTTCATCACTATCTACTGCAAAAGTTAAATTCACATTAATATCATCATTGGGAAAGTTATTACGATTATGTTTATATACCTCATTTAAATGCCCTATCAATACATTTTCTTTAACACCTGACATTGATGCTACTCTTGTTTGTTCTATACCTTTATGTGCTTCATAATAGCTTAAAGCATCAATAGGAGATTCTGTGATAACAAAGTTTTCTATTGGTTTGTTTTTATTTTGTAATACATCAATGTGAAAACCATAGTTTTCTTTTGATCCCTGTACTATTTGTTGGAATTTATTAGTTGAAGTACCTCTTTTATCTACACCAACAATATTATTATCATTATCTAACCATTTAAATGTTGCATTATTACGTTCGTCTTGACCAATAACACCTGTTTTGATACCCCAATCAACTAAATTAGGGTGTAACCCTCTTTCTTTTTCTAAATAGGATTTAACTTTATTTGGCTGTTTTTCATCATTAATACTATATTTTAAAGATTCTGTGTTTTTATTTTCTTTAAGATTACTTCCATCATGTTCATTATATTTTCCATCTACCAACATTTTCATAGCATCTTGAAATTTATAATCAAGAACTTCTGTAGCAAATGATATTCCACCACTACCATGTATATTTTGTGAGTTCCAATGGAATGAATTGTTTTTAGCGTCTATAATCATTGAATCATGTTCGTTACAGTGATACCATTTAGCCCCATCTTTTGCAAAACTAAATCCATGTTGTTCTCCAATTTCCATTATATCCATGTTGCGTGCTTTCTCTTTATCTTCACTTGTAAAAACTCTATGATTTTTTGACATAATAATTACCTCCTAAAAAAGCAACCCTGATATACAGAGTTGCTTAAAAATTTTTTATTCAATTTTATTTGTTAAAACAATAAAGTATCAAATTATCTTATATTAGATGTTGGTTTATAAAGTCTTTAGTCACTGATATTGTAATTGTAGAATCATTTTTAATTCTGTCAGTAGAAATGTTACTTAATTCTTTGATTTTTAAATTTTTTAAATTCGTACTTCTAAGCCTTAAAGAATGCATTATATCAATTTCTTCTCTATTTTCATCTGTTTCGATTTTTAATTTGTCTGGGTATACTTCTCTGAAAACATCACTATTAAATACAAATTTCAATTCACCAGATTCATCTTTGATTATATGGTTAACATTATATAGCACTAAATCTCTATCCAATACTCTCTCATACTTTTCAACGAATTCTTTTGCTCTGTTTACATGTCCTGTATGATTTATATGGTATATGACTTTACCTATTATTATAAAAACAATTAAAATAACTCCACTCATAGTTTAGGCACCTCTACTTTTTATATAATTTTAGCACTAATTAAAACTTAAACCAATTCGTTTAATCCCTTTTTCTTTATCATCTTCTAGTTTTAAATAAGCCTCATATGGCTTTCCTGCTTTGCTTTTGAATTTTAGTTTTTGAGAAGTTTTCCCATTTGATATCAATGCTTTCAACTGTTTATCAGACAGTTTTTTCTTAAAGAAATTTTTAAAGAATATTTGTTCACATTCGTTACATTTGATGACCTTGCCTTTATCTGTAAGTGTTCCCTTATTACAGTTTGGACATTTCCCTATTTGCTTAGCTTGATTTAATTTATCAGCTTGTACTTGAATGTTAGTATATTCTGATTTTTGATTATGTTCTTGTAATTCTTTTTCTATAAACTTACTTGTATTTTCTATGAAGCTATCAATTGTAGCTGCACCTTGTCCTATTAATACTAATCTCTTTTCCCATTCTGCTGTCATTGTTGCACTAGATAATAAACTTCCTTTAATACTTTCACAAAGTAGACGACCTTTATCTGTTATATAGACTTTGTTTTTATTGATAATAATATAATTTCTATCTTTTAATGTTTTAATAATACTATCTCTTGTGGCTTCTGTTCCTAATCCTTGTATATCTTTTAGTATTTCTGAATTTTCATCGTCATCAATGTTTTTACCACATGTTTTCATCAACGGGATTAATTGTCCTTCTGTATAGTTTGGAGGTTGAGTTGTTGTTCCCTCTTGTGTTTTTATATTAGCATGTACATTCTCATTTTTTTCAAGTTGTGGAAGATGTTCTGCTTTATCATCATTTTCTTGTTTTTTCTGTATATTTATATTAAATAACTCTTTCCAGCCATTCTCTACTACTTGCTTACCATTAGAATAAAATATTAGACCATTCACATCAGTTTCTACTTTAGTTTCATTGTAAATGTGATCTTCGGCAAACATACTTAAAGTTGTAGATATAACTTCATTAAGGACATTCTTTTCATCTTCTTTTAAATTCTCAACGACTTCTTTGTTTGGTACTTTAGACGTTGGAATAATAGCATGATGTTCTTGTACCTTGCTACCATCTACATATTTTTTCCTTGAAGATAAATAATCTTCTTTTGTTTTAAAATTATAGTTATATAAATATTTAAATTCTTCTAAATGTGTTTTTAAATATTTAAATTCTTCTTCTGTAATTAAGTTGCTATCTGTTCTTGGATAACTTAAAATTTTTCGTTCATATAATACTTGTACAATTTTTTTGGTTTTTTCAGGACTATATTTATATTTTTTATTTATTGATGATTGTAACGTAGATAACGAATGTAATTTGGGTGATTTTTGATTTTTTTTAATTGTTTCTAAGTAAGTAATATTACCTTGCTTGCTTTGACTTAAATGATGCTGTTCTTCAAGAAGAAAAATGTCTTTCGCATCTTTTGTTTTAATTTTAGCTTTCCCTTTGTATTGTCCGTTATGTGCTTTAAATTCCCCTATTACTTCATAAAATTTTTCGGGTTTAAAACTTTCAATTTCTAGTTGTCTTTCATAGATTAAGTAAAGTGTGGGTGTCTGTACTCTACCTATAGAAAATGTATCTTTATATCCTTGCTTTTGAAATAGAATTGAATATAGTGGACTTAAATTCATTCCAATTAGATAATCACTTATTTGTCTAGCATAGGCTTCTTGATACATCATATAATCTTTTGAATTATTGTTTAAATTTCTAAAGCCTTTAATTATTTCACTAGATACTAATGAGTTTATCCATAATCTTTGTATTTCTGTTTTTTTAATTCCAGTTTGTTGTAACGTAGAATAAAATATATTACTTCCCTCTCGGTCAATATCAGTTGCATTAATTAGTGTATCTGCATCTTTGAAAAGCCCTTTAACAATCTTGAATTGTTTGTTTTTATCTTTATCAATTTTAAATTCAAACTTTTCAGGTTTAAAAGGAAGATTTTCAATTTTCCATGTATTTATTGGTGATTTATATTCTTTAGGTAATTTCAGACTAACTAGGTGTCCAAAGCCCCATGTAATTACAGCATTTTGTATAACATCGCTATCTTTAACTTTTATATATCCATCATGTTTACTTTTAATTCCTAATGCTTGTGCATAATCTCTAGCTTGTGATGGTTTTTCTGCAAATATAACTTTCATTTATGCCCCTCTTTTCTTTTAAAAAAAATAAGCCTATAGGCTTTTTATCTTTCGAATGCTTCATTTTCTTCTATAAATGGTGGTATTTGTGATTCTAGCGACGATAAATTACTGTTTTCTGGGGCGTTTCTGGGCGTATTATCTACTTCTTTACTTAAATTTTCTTGTTGTTCTGTTTGCTTATCTTCATTTTCAATTGCTTGATAAGTTAATTTATTGGAATTTTCATCAAATGTAAAAGTGTAATTATTTGGATTAGTTTCAATTTTATTATAATCTTCGTCATTTACTGATACAGAATAAACTTCTTCGTTAATATTTAGAAATACTTGGTTGTTGTTTACATCTACAATTTCACAATTTGTATTTTTATTCTCTTGGTTTTCATTATCGGTCGTTTTACCATTAATTTGTTGGAAAACAGGATTCTCTTGTAGTTTATAAGATTCGCTTATTTTTTCATTGCTTTCATTTTCATTTTTATGAGCTTGGCTAATCGTATCGATTTCATGTGGGTGAAGATTATTCTCCATTTTTTTCACTTCTGTACTAAAGTTATTGTATTGTTCAGTTTCAGGTAATTGAATGGTTTTATTGCTATTCAAATGACTAATTCTACTTTCATTCAATTCTTTCATTGGTACGTGATTTTCAATTTCCTGTATTGTGCTTAAAGAAAATTGTTCAATTTGAAGATTGTTTGTATTATGATTTCGTTCGTAAGGATTACTATAGTCAATCATTGTTTGCGTGTCTTTCATAGAATTATAAATATCAAATACTTGTGATTTATCACTATAATCTATATTTTGTTTAAGACCATCAATATTATATATATCCTTATTTTCATTCGATATATCTAGTCGCTGATCTATTTCACTTAATCTATTTGATTGGTTGAAATCACGTAACTGATGGATTTGGTTTGATTCGTTAATAGTCTGATGTGCTGTATTCATTAAATCTTGTAAGTTCTCAAACTTATCAGAAATACTAGGTTCATCTGTACGTTCAATGGTATTAATTTGCTTTTCTTCATTTAAAAAAATACTTTGCACTTTAGAAAAAGTGTTATCTAGTTTTTCTATTGTTGGATTTTCAGTGTTCCAATTTATGAAATCTTTAGCATTTTCTTTAATGGCTTCGGGTGTAAGTGAATGATCTTCAAAAAATTGTTTTACACCTTGAATTTGTAAGTCTATTTTTTCTTTACTAAATATTCCTTTTAGCCCATTTTTAGTTTGGCTAATATTATTTGGTAAGTTGTTATAATGTTCGTTATCGCCCATTTTTTCCCTATCTGTTTTAGGTATACGTTTTAAAACTTCTTGTTCTACTTGCTGGGCTATTAGTTCATGTAAATCTTTATTATCAATATCAATACCATACTTATCTTTTAACATTTCAGAAATTGGTACTTCCATAATATCCTCTCCTTATCGTTCATTTTCGTTTCCATTTTCTTCTTCAATAATATTGTTTTTTCTATATTGAGGCGTGTTCTCTAACCCTTGTGATTCATAGCCTACGATTTTTTCTTCTTCATCTTTTGGCTCGTGATAATAAATTTGTTCTGAATGTCTATCAAATGTAAAATCATATTTGTTTGGATTTTCTAACATATCTAAATAGTCTTGATGAGGTATACTTACTGTGTATTTAGCTTCTTCAGTTTCAAGGTTAATACTTCCATCTGAAATACTTGTTACATAGCATTGTCTTTCAGGTTGGGTGAAGTCTGTTTGGTTTTCAATAGTCGCAATTTGATACTTATGGTTAATATTATTAAATTCTTCCTTAGTATTATCATATCCTTGATATATTCTTTCTTCTAATGGGCTATATGAAGCATCAAGAACGCTTAAATCATTTTCATCTTTTAATATTTCTTCCATATTCTCTATTGCTTTGATTGAATTGTCTAAACTTTTAAAAGGGTCTGTAATTTGCTTAACATTTTCTTCAACTACATTTTGAACACCCTCATTCAATTGGCTTTGAATATACTCTTTCTCTTTAGTTTCCTCATTATTTAGTGGTGGCACAGAAAATTCGTTTTTATTAGAAAAAAAATCTCTTAGTAAATATGTTTGATATTTTTGGCCTAGTTCATTCTGATTCATAATATCTCCTACCTTTCAATTGAATTATCATCATCTTGTATAAATATATTTTCATTGTCTTTAACAATATTGAGATTTGGTTGTTGAGCAATTTTATCTTGATTCTGTTCTTTATCAACAGCTTTATCGACTGAACTACTTTCTGTTTCACTATAGTCTTTAATATGTTCATATAGTGTATCTTGTTTCAAATTCGTTTGGTTTGGTGAATAACTATAATCGAACGATTGAATTACGTTAATAGCATTGTTTTGATGTAATACAAAATTCGGGCTAATAACTGTATTCATTTCTTGCGATAGATAATTGGCGTCTTGTAAGGTATATAATTGATCTTCTCTTAACATTGAATTATTTTTAACTTCTTCTGGCTTAATATATGCTCGTTCTGTGTTTTTATTAGCTTCAAAGTATATTTCTTGTGCATCATCGCCATTAATAGCTTTGATTAAGCTGCTTGATGTTTTTTGAACGTCCTTCATTAAATCTAGTTTACTTTCATTGTTGAGGTCTTTAGCGTACCCATGCACATAGCCTATAGCCTTATCATCATTCTCTAACCCCATATACTTACCAACTATTAAAGCTGTCATTTCAGCTTGAAATTCTTTATGTTCAGTTGGCTTATCACCCTGTGTTTGCTTTACTTCTCCGTTGTGCATTATTCCATGTGCTAATTCATGCACCATTGTAGATACATTTTGTTTTTCCTCATTGTTCTTATTTAATTGAATTACTTTATCACCTTGTTGTGATTCACCATAAAACCCCTTTGCGCCCTCCATACTATCTTGACTTTGCCTAGTTTCAATACCTAATGAAGTTGCTATATCTTTTAAATTATTCATCTTTTCATCATAGTTAGGTACTTCACCTAATAATTCTTTATACACTTTAGGATATTCTTCTTTAGGCAAATTTGTTTGTTGAACATCAAATACATTTCCTTTAACAAATGCTACTTGTTTATTAACTGGTATTTCGTTATTTTTAATTTTTTCCTTTTCTTCTTTTGTTGCTTTATTTATAGGAACAACTTCTTTTTTATCTTGATCGTGCCTTATAAATGTTTTACGCTCTTGTGGTACTAATATTTTTATAGCTTTTTCACCTTTATTAACATTACAACCTAGCTCTTGCCACTTTTTATAAGGTGCTACGGCTGTTGCGCCCTCATATTGATTACCAATTAATAATTGATTTCTTGAAGAATATTTATAGAATTGTGATTGAAAATTTAAATATTCATTAATGTTTTCAGGCGATTCAAAATAGTTGTCCAACTGATTAAGAGCTTGTTGTGATGTTTCTTTTATGAATGATTCTATGCTTTGTTTTTTCACAATTAGTCCTCCTCTGCTAGTTGGTTACCTATTTCTAAATCCCCCTCATCGTAGCCCTCTAAATCATTTAGTAGTATCTTTTGCATTTCAGGGCTATAAGAAAAATAGACTTCATCAACACTTTTATTTTGTTCTGCTTCTACTAATGCATCTTGAATTATATTAAAGTGATTCTGTGTTAAATACACTATTTTTTCTTCACCGTTTTCCGTTTTAATATCTGCATAATATAAATTATCTCTAACGTATATAGCTTGAATTTCACATTTTAACTTTGTTGTCGGTTGGTTTTCTATCGCTAAATAGTAATCTGCTACACTATCAATTTCAGCTTGTTCTTCTATAGATAATTCTGTGTTAAATATTATAATTCCTTTTTGTACATTAATAGTGAATGTAGCATCTTTTTTATTTGCTAGTTGTTGATGGCATTGGTCAAGTTGTGCTTCTGTTAATTCAAAAATATACTGTGTATCTTCAGTTTCTACAGTTAATTGATTTCCTTCTATACTTACAAATTGTGCTTGTTCACTACCCTCTAATCTATTCAAAAAATTATCCATTATATTCCCCCTCAATTTAGTTTGATAGATGTTTTGTACGTCTAATTTGGATTTTATTCTTTACTTCTTCACTAGCTTCTTTATACCAATCTGTTGGTTGCGTTTGAGAACTTGTGTTGTTTGTTATTACTAAATCCTTACTTGCAGAATTAGAAAATTCTTCAAGTATAGAAAGCATTTTATTATTATCGTTAGTAGTTTTTAAAATTTTATCAATCTTTTCTTCGATAGTTTTTTCATTATTAGTTTCTATATTTTCATTAGTCATGTAATAATCAATTAATGAATCAATAACATTCGAGTAAGAGTCTTTATTATTAATTGATTTTAGTTCTTTTAGTTGTGTTAATGTTTTTTCATCTACTCTTATTCTGTAACTATTCATATAATCACCTCTTATTATCTTTCATTAGTTTTATCAATACCAAATTCATAGTCATATTGTTTAATATTCTTGTCTTTATCAAAATCCGAGCGTAAGTTGTGTTTTAAATTAAATATAGCTGCTGATGTATACATTCTATTATGAAACTCTTGTTTAATATTAGTGTTAGGTTTACTAACTTTTTTATTTTCTGAATCACCTTTTTTAAATGAAATCTTACCATCATATTCTTTGATTTCTTTTAATATAGTATTACCTGATCTTTGATATAAATCGCTCATTTTAGTATCAATATATTGCTTATAGTTTGAATTATCCCCATAAGTTGATTTATAAATTTCCGATTGTTGTTCTAACTTTTTATTAAATTCTTTAAATTCCTTTGGCTGATATTTTTCTATATACATATTTGTAAATTTATCAATTTCTGGTCTGATATTCTTCATAACATTGTTATTATACTGCCAATTATTTTTGGGTATATCTTGTATGGTTTCATGAATTTTTTTGAATTGCTTTTTTAAATTTTTATCATAATTAGGTGAATCTTGTTCTTTAATACCTTTTACAACTCTATCTCTAATAAATTCATTTATTGCTTTTCTTTCTCCTGATATATCAAATACATCATTAGCAAATGTAGACTTCATATCATCAATTGTAGATTGCTTAACTTTCCCTCTATCTTTAGAAACATTTTTTTCTACAGTTGCTACATGAATATGAATATTATCTGTATTGTAATGTATTGAAGCACCCCAAGAAGTATTGTTAGATAATCCTTCTTTTTTTTCAAATGTTTCCATCATTTTCCTTGTTGCAGTTTTGAATTTTTGTTCATCTAATAATCCAGTTTTTTCATCATAAAGACCTTCTTGAACTAAAACACTATTATCAAATGAAATAACATCTTTCCACATTATCCCACCATTTTTTTGTGAATTATTAAAATCTTTACCTAATTTTTCTACCTCACCTTTATCCATATGATTTGTTTCATTATTGAACATGTTATCTGTTTTTTCTATATCGAAAACATAACTAATATATATATCATAATTGATTGATTTATCATTTGGATTTTTAGCTTCTTCTCTATCCATGTACTTCAAGAAGTTTTTATAATCTTTTTTGTTAGTAGCTTGTTCAAACTGTTTTTTTGTTACAATTTTTGGAGCCATAATTTCATCAACTTTCTTCTTCTAAGTTTTTAAATTTTTCTAAAATTGTATCTGTATTTTTAGTTAATTCTTTTAAAACTTTTAATAGTTGTGTGTTTTGATGTTTAGTTTCTTCATATAATTTTCTATAGTGATTCAATGGATCTTCTGTTTCTAATAAATTATTTATGTGCTTATTGAATGTTATGTTTTTTTCATTTGCTATCTGTTCATGTCTATTTTTTACACCAGCATCTATACCCCTAATAGTCATCTTAACACTGTTTTTTTCATTCATTTTTTTCACCTCATATCTATGTTGTTGCACAAGACGTTGCCCCCTAGTAAAGAGCATAAGGGATATGTGCCATCACTTTTAGTGGTGGGTCTGGCGAAGCCAGACATATCAAGGGTTTAAAGATTATTAAAGTGCCATCACTTTTCTTCCTTGTTGCACATAATGTTGCACCTATATCTTGTGTTGTTGCACATGTTGTTGCACCTATATCTTGTGTTGTTGCACACACTGTGCAACGCCTTGTTTTATCAATTTCTAATTCTATTATTCTGTGAATTGTTTTGTATCTTCATATTTACTCTCTAATAATTTGATTGTTTCTTCTTCCTCTGTTATTGATTCTTCTTTATCTTTTATGCTTAATTTTTCTTCCTCAATCTCATCTTTCAAACTACTAATTTTTGAATCAGTAACTTGTTTTTCTGATTTAGTTTGATATGTTTTTTCTTCATCTTTCTTGGAAATATCTTTGTTTAGATTATCAATTTTATCTTCATGTTTTTGTATTTTTTTCTGATTATTTTCTATTGAATTTTTAACTTCTATTTGGTCATTCTCGATAAATTCTAATAGATAATCTTGTTTATTTTTAAGTTCATTATCTTTAGAAATACTCACTTTATTTTCATTTCCTAATAAAACAATATATTTTTCTTTTGCATCACTACTGTTTTTTTCTTTGCCATATATAGTCATTCCTATTACTTCAAATCCATCATGAACATTATAAACTCTGATTGCTTCTTTATTACTTTCTTTAGATATTTCTTTATATTTCAGCTTAGAATCAGGACTATTATTAGGACTGAATTTGTAAGAGTATTCTTCTTCTTCTGTGTTACTCATTAGATCTTTATTTTTATATTCCAATACTACATCTAATGTGTTTTGCTTTTTATTTAATTCCCATTTATTAATTTTTACTGAATTTGAACTAGACCCTAAACTATGAAAACTACCTACTTTTGTATGTGCATCTACTATTCTATCTTGAACAAAAACATTGCTAAATAAAAGAAAAGTAAAACCCATAATCCCTACTAAAATTAAAAAATAATTAATCCAACTACCTTTATTTCTGATACTAAACTTGTCTGTTCTAAACGCATTAAAATACTTTTTTACGCTCTTTAATATGCTCATGTTTTTGCACCTCCTTGTTATTCTCTGCCACCATCTTTAATTTCTTCTTCTCCAATTTGTTTAAATTTTTTAACTTTCCAACCATCTTTTGTTTGAACTAAATCAATTTCTGACACTAAATCTCTTTGTGAATTTAGTGTTCCATCGGGGTCTTGTATAACTTGTTTTAAAGTAGCAAACATTTTATACTCTTTCTTTGCTGGTGAATATTCATCGTTATAGATATTTACATCTTGTATATCAGTTTTATACTTAATTGGTGTTTTTCTTTTATCTCCAAAGTATTTATTAGCTAATTCACTTGTCATTACTTTTTTAGCTTCTTCATATCTTTTCTTATCATTAGTTTTGGGGTCACTTATATATAAAGTATCAATAAAGTCTTTACCTTGTTTTCTCACTTCTTTTTCTTCTTTTTTAACGTTATCTTCATCTAATCTTTCGATTATTTCTTGTTTACTTTTATTACTTTTTTTCAATTGACTATTTGATTGCTGTAATGTTTCGTTTTGTTCTTTTGTTTCTTTGTTACTCATATTAATCATATACATTGCTATTATTCCTAAAGCTATAATTAAAAATGTTACTCCTAGAATTTTGCTAATTGGATTCTTTTTTTGTTTATTTTTATTATTTTTTTTCATATTATTCACCACTTTTTAATAGATAAATGTTAAATCTTTTTTCGGTTTGAACGTTCTTTCTCCATAAGCAAAAGGTTTAATATTATGTTCACTAACTCTTATTTCTCCGTTCTTTTTAACTTCTTCTACAAAAGCTATATGCCCATATACTGTACTTCCAAAATCTTCGGAATTGTAAGGCCATGAAACCATTGCGCCAACTTTTGGCTCTTTACCTGTTTTATAACCTTGTGCTTTTGCTTTTTTAACCCAATCTCCACCATTGCCAAATGTTAGTGTAACTGGTAGCCCTAATTCTTTTCTTCGGTTATATACATACCAAGTACATTCTTTATAATTATAGGTATTAGGTTCAAAGACTTTATGTTTTGTTTTAGGTAATTTACCTCCATTTTTCTTAACAACTTTTTTAAGTTTTTCAATAGATTTACCAGTTGGAACATCACTATCACAGCTGACTTTTGAAGTGCTTTTTTTATCATCTTCTCCTAGTGAATTCATTATTTTTTTAATTGTTGGAGTCCAATTACTATTTAAGTTAGTAGGATCATTTGATACACCTATCGGCGCGTATTTCTTTTGTATTTTCTCTACAGTCGTTAAACCTTTACTGAAATACAAGTCATATAAGTTTTTAGCTGCTGCATCAATTCCATCTTCTATAGAATCAAATTTAAATAACTCTCCACTACCCATCATACCGGCAACATTATTATGTGTTTTAACTGCTTCCGACTTTCCGTAACCTGTTTCATGCGCTACAATTGCCATGAAAATTTTGGGGTCTATTTTATGTTTTTTAGCACTCTTTACCATGTACTCACTTTTGCCCTCTAAAGCGCCACCTTTAGCATTTTTTTCAAAAGTCGCAATACCTGAATCATCTACATCACCGCCAGTTACTTTACAACCTCCACTATTATCAGCTTGTTTTTGTTGTTTCTCTAATTCGTCTGAAATTAATACCGTAACTGCGCCAACTATAGCAGTAACAAGAAGAATGGCTAACAGTGCTGCACCAACTGTTAGCCATACTTTCCACATTGCTATTCCTTTAACTTTTGAAACAGCTTTCAAAACTTTTTTTGCGCCTTTTGCCCCTTTTTTTATGGCATTTTTAGCTGTTCCGTTTTCATTCAATATTAAGCACCTCCACCGAATAAATCATCTTCTTCTTCTGTCATTTCAATATTAAATTTAATGTTTCTTACTCCAGCTATATTTAATATTGTCTGACCTAAACTTAGTTGTGGTATTTGAGCTAATTCTGAATTACTTAACTCACTTGAGAATATTTGACTTAATTTTTCTACATTAGAAGTATCTTGACGCATAATAAATCTATATGTTGTTTGAGAGAACAATGTTTTTACTTTTGCAATGTTCTTTTGTTCTGCGCCCTCTGGAATAAAGTCTTTAATATCTTGTGATGCAAATATAAATCCAGCAAAATATTTTCTATCTTCACGAATGAATTTTTCACATTTATCTACAACTGGCGCATCTGTTTCGGAAGCTGAAATTAAATTATGAGCTTCATCAAATATAAGGCGATATTTTACTGCATCTTCAAATTTTAATTCACGTCTATTAAATGCTTGAAATTGTGGTGTTCCAAAATAAACCATTTCATCAAATAATAAGTTCATAACATTAAACAATTGGGCTTTTTTTACATCATCGCCCATAGCATTTAATTGTCTAATAGAAAAGTTAATAATTGGATATTCTTTGAAATTTTCTATTGTCGTATGTCCATCAAATATTGTTCCGTTACTACTTATAATATCTTCTATCGTTAATTCAATAGCTTCATATTCTTTAACTCTTTCTTTTGATAAATTTGAGTTTACTGTGCGAGTTTCTTTATCTGTATATAAATTTGATTGAATAAATTCAAGGAAATCTGAAAACGTTGGGTATTTTTCAGATGGGAGATTAGTAATACTGGAATTGTCACCTGTTTTCCACAATCCTTTATCTTGATAAAATTTATCTAATAATACTCTGAAAAGCTGTTTATCTTTTACCTCTGCATCTGGATTCATAAGTCCATAAAATGTACTTAATTTTTGCTTATGTTGGTTGAATGAAGTTGATTCATCTACCTCTGAAACTAATTGACCCAAATCATCTTTTGTTTCTTTTACTGATACGGCATGTACATCAAAAGGGTTTATCATTCCGTCTGTTCCATCTAATGATATTGTTTTACCTCCTAAATTTTCTATTAGATTAATAAATTCTCCAGTAGAATCAATTGTTCTAACTCTGTTTCCTTGTATCGCTTCTTCTAACACTATTTTTTTAAGTGTATGTGATTTTCCAGCGCCTTTAGATCCAACTAGTACACCGTCATATGAAGTACGTCTTTTATCCTTATGGAATAAATCTAGTATTATGTTACCTCCTGTATCTGATGTCCCGTAATAAGTCCCTAAAGGGTCATTAGCTGAAACACTGTGAAATGGAACACCAGCAGCTATTGTTGAGGACGGTATATCTTTTGTGACTCTCGGTAACATATCCTTTTGTTGAGTTAAACTCATAGTCAATGATTTTAATTCATATTTTTGTTCGTTCATATAGACAGCACCTTTAAAATCTACTGCGTTTAAAAAACTTGTTATATCTTTTATTTGTTTATCTACATCATCAATTGTCTTACCATTAATAAATATTCTAATTATGCATTCTTTAATAACCTCTCCACCATTACGAATACTTGTTAATAACTCAGATAATTCTTGATACCCCTCTTTTGCTTCACCTCTTGAAACGGCATCTTTATCGTTGTGCATACGGTCTATATACTCTGTTATACCTTTGCTCAAATTACTTTTTATTTCTTGTCTTTGTTTTGTTCTCATATCAATTGAAACAATCGTTTTGTCTAATGTCATAAGTTGCCCTAACCAAAAATCATCTACATCAGTTGGTGTCTCATAAATTGTTATACAAGTTTCATAACCAGTTCCTTTTCTTACATAAAAATCATTTTTGTATGAATAGCCACCTTTGGGCTGTATTTCTTGTAAAAACTCTAAATCAAAATCTTCTATTCTATACTCTGAATCAGTATTTGCACTATTTTTAATATTTCTTCTGCTTTTAAGTTTTTCATATAAACTAGCCATAATATTCCTCCTATTTAATTTCTTCGCTTTGATTATTAAATTTAAATAGTATTTTCTTTTCATTTTCAAATGATAATTTTTTTACTGGAAAACCATTTGCCATTGATCGAGTGAAGATGGACAATTGATGACTTAATTGTTGTGGACTTTCAGCGAACATCATCGCTAAAAATGAACGTTCCATGCGTGATGACTGCTCTAAAAATACTAGTTTTTCAATTTTTTCTTCGAGAAAATGTCTATATACTTTATTTTGTGTTCTATCTAGTTTTCTCAACAAATGATTTCTTTGAGATTCTGTATCTATTGGCATGTTCAAGGCTATTAACTTGTTGTCTTTGTTATATTGTTTGAGCATATTCATGACTACTCCCATATCTTGAATTTGCTCGTTATTATTACGGCTCATAATATCTTTAGGATAGACTTGAACGAATTTCATATAAGTATTATCTCTTAATAGATATAGTGTATCTCCACTGTATCTAATAGGCTTTTTAATAGTAGTATCGTCTATAAATGTTCTTTTTACTCTGTGTTTGGCAAATCCTATTGTATTTTTCTTTTTAGATTTTGTGCTTTTAAATTTTAATTTTTTCATTGTATTTTTTTCTTTTTTCCGTTTAGATGTATCGAATAAATAATTATCTTCTTTCGTATTATCTTCATCGCTTACTTTTTGCTTGAATATAGAATTCGTTGGATTTTTTTCTTTTGAATCTCTTTTTTTATCTGAAAATATAGGGGGAGTATCTTCATTATTATAATTATTTTCAAAATTTAGATTTTGTTTTTCGTAATTACTATCTTCTTTAAATAACGCATTAGAAAAAGCACTATCATTTTTCGATAGTGCTTTCTCTATATCTTCTGATTTTTCATTCTGATTTGTTGAGGACGTCTTTGTAAGTACGTTTTGCTTGAACATTGGCATTAGAATTTTCCTCCTTATATTTTTCTACTAAATACGCTGGTATTTCTTCATAAACATTTCTATCTTTTTTAATAGTTATTAATAATGCTCTATAGTTACGTCTTTTAGGATTAGTAGCAAAAGGTCTAACTACAAGAATAATGGCATATGCAATGCCAAATATCCACGCAAACCCTGTATATTCAGGTGGTATGATGGCCATGGCGTACAATATATAAATTAAACCTAATACTAAAAGTATTACTGCAAGGTCTTTCATATAAAGAAATTTGAATAGTTTTGCTTCTACATTAGTATTTTCAGGTATTTTATTTTCCATTGTCAGTTATACCCCCTATCGTTTTGTAGATTTGAATTTATTGGTGTTAGAATTTCCTTTTGGTACAGGTTTTGGTTGGTTAGTAGATTTTCGTGGAGAACTATTCACTACATTTGATTGCTTAGCTTCTTTAGGAATATTAGTTCTCGGACTGTAATTAGCACCGTTCTGTGATGATTGTGGTGTTTTACTATATTGACCATTGCTTGATGCTGATTGTGATTGTGGTGCTTTACTATATTGACCGTTGCTTGATGTTGGTTGTGATTGTGGCGCTTTACTATATTGGCCGTTGCTTGATGCTGATTGTGATTGTGGTGCTTTACTATATTGACCGTTGCTTGATGTTGATTGTGATTGTGGCGCTTTACTATATTGACCGTTGCTTGATGTTGCATTTTTAGGTTGATTATATCCTGTACCACCACTACTAGAATTAGAAAATGCATTTGTTTTACCACCACTTACAGTATCATTATTTGTTTTGTGATTGATTACTGCTTCTTTTCCTCCAGCATTGCCATTTGAATTATAATTGTTTGTTCCATTCTTATCATTCATTGCATTTTCAACGTTTTGTGGACTTAATATACTGCCCTCTGGTTTATTTCCCCACAATTGACTATGTTGATCTCCACCACTCACTGTTTGAGACTGTTCTGAATGTGTTTTTTCAGTTTCTAAATCATTTGTATTTGATGTACTGTAATATCCCTCGTTTCCATTTGCTGTTTCTGTACCGTTACTACTTTCTGTATTAACGTTTTCTTGCCCCGTATTATAGGATTGTTCTGATGTTTTATTTTCATTGTTACTAGCAACATTTGTATTGTTATTAGTTGCACTCATAGCGTTACCATTTTTTTGAGAAGCATTACTTTTCTCTGATTTACTTGAATTACTATTATTGCTATTAGTAGACTTTTCATTATTATTTGTTGCTGTTTCATTATTGTTACTAGATGATTTAGTTAATTTATCTGTTAAAGGTGATGCAGCGTTACCTCCAGCTTTTGATATTGTTTGATTTGCTGATTTAATTGCAGATGTTCCACCTTTGATTAAACCGTATGTTGTTAATGCTGTTCTGAAAGGTGCAGACAGACCAGAATCATAGCCAAATTTACGCTCAATCATCTTCGGCCCATCTATCATGAATTTACAACCAGCAATCATACCTATAATATATAAAGCCATGTTTTTATTCATAATAAACGCAACTAATTCTTTAAAGATAAACATACAAATAAAAACAAATACTATTGCGACTAAACCGTTGAGTATATCAACAATAGTAGATTTCAATTTATCGCCTTGTAATGTTGAAGCACCAAAGAAAGCAATGAATAGTCCTACTATCGTTTCTAGAATGATACTTGCAACTGCAAATCCTCCAAAGAAATAACCAATACCAGCACAAATAAGTCCTAGGTTTCCTTTAAACCAGTGTAGAGAGTATCTATAATACTCTTTATCCCCGATTCCCCAAAAACCACCATCTAGTTTTTCTACCTTAGATTTTCCACCAGCTTCCATAGATATTTTACTTTCTGACATTTTTTTACCTAATTCAGTTTCACCTTTACCTGCTTCAATTGTTTCGTTAATATCTATATAATTAACAGTGGAATTTTTTAGAGTATTATAAGTGCCGTCTGTATCATTGTTTGTAGGTTTTACCCAGTTTTTTTCTTTATCCATATATTTCAAATCAATCACACTAGCTTTTAATATATCAGTACCGACTTTATCTCCACTTTTTGAATCTTCACTCCCACCTTGACCATCTACTGAATAATTAACAACATCTTCACTAGCTTGTTCTGTAATGTCTGTAGCTTGTTTTGTGGTAGTTGATAAAGTAGTTAAAAATATAATCGCTATTATAAGTGTGGTAAATTTCTCGAAATTATTTACTCTCGAACCTAATATCATTTTGGTTCCTAAATAAAGTAATGTAAGTGCAAATAATGCCATAAACACTGGCTGAGCATCTTTTAGAAATTGAATCACATTCCCTTGATCTATCAAGCCAAATAGTGTTAATGCTTGTAAACCAGCGTCTGACATCCAGTCTGTAAATTTCACTAAAAAACGCATTATAGCCCAATCAATACTTCGAATCATGTCATTGAATGGGCCAGCAATTTGTAGATGGTCGTCATATTCTTTTAACTTTTTTAATAACTTATCATCACTTATTGCTAAAAGTGGCATAAAAAAAGAAAAGTTAGTCATCTTTTCCCTCCTTTCTATTTATTTAAAAACTTCATTAAATCCTTTTCTGCAACTTCTTTATCTTCAATATCTGTGTCTGTTGTAAAACTAAATACATTTTTGTCTTTTATAGTTTTACCGTTATTTGTTTTCATAATTCCGTCTTTCTCATTAGGGTATTTACTGGTAAATTCTTTTTGGTAATAATCAGATGTAGTTATATCATCATTTAATTCTACATAATAAATTTTATGGTCTTGTGATGCGTTTTTTAATTGCTCATTTTCTGCTTCAAAATTTTCCCCATCTTTATCAATAAAGGCTAAATATTCATTTTGTGAATTATTCAACTTTTTTTCAGCATCTTCAAATGATATTTTTTCTAATCCTTTTTGGCCACAGCCTACTAAAACTAAGGTTAAAGTTAAAAGCGTTATTAAAGCTAAGGTTGATTTTTTCATTTCTTAAACACCCTTCTGTTTTTTACTTTCAATCAATTCAATAAATTTATTGTATTTATTTTCGTCTATATTTCCATCTTCAAATGATTTTTTAATTCCATTACGAATTTCAGCTTTTGTTAATTTTTCAATCGGCTTCTTGAATGAATCAAAATCAACAATACCTCTTAATCGTCTTATAACTATTTCAAAACTTCTTTCTCCTACACTTTTAGAATAAAAAGGCTCTGCTTTAATAATGTTTGCAGAAGAAGAATTATTATTTTTATATTGCTCTATATCATTTGTATTTGTTGGTTTAATAACACTTTGACTTTCATTTTCATCTTGCTTACTTTCATTGTTATTGTATTGATCTTGCATTTTATCTATTTTAGTTTGCCAATCGACTAAAGTATTTTTTAAATTTAAATCTCTATGTTCACATAACTCTTTAAATCTACCTTTATAATGAATAATACTTCTATTGGTATCTAAAATTTTATCTATAAATTCATATCTATATTTCATTGAATATTTACCATAATTAAAAATAGGATATGGCGTTACTTTCTTTCTATTTTTATCTTGTCTTTTGAGATTTCTTACAACAACGGATTCACCCTCACGTAATCTCGCTAATTCATCAGGTCTAAGTAAAGCACGTTCAATTCCATCTTCTGTAAAGTTTGTTTCTAATTTACCAGCTTGACCTGAACGATTTGTTTTTACAACTTGCTCACTACCTATCATCTTACTAAAAGTTTCTAACGTGTCTTGTTGAGTTGCCATAATATATACTTTGTTTTGACATGCGTCCATAATCGCATCATAGGCATCACCGTAAGTGTCTTTAATTTGTGAAAATGCTTGTACAAAGAAGTTAAAACGAATACCTCTACCAAGCATCACATTAACTTTTTGAGATAAATTAGGTATCATTGGCATTTGTCCTGTTTCATCTAAATGAAATACTACTCGTCGATGCGTTTTTTGATGCTCTGTATAAAGTTGCGCATTTTTGGCAAGTTGGAATACAACTTGATTAACTAAAATTGAAGCAATACCATGATTAGCGCTATTATAATCAGGTACAACCATAAATACAGCAATTGGTTTTTCAAAACTATTAAATTTTCTAATACGAATATCAGGATTATTATTATTTGTTTGATTTTTAAAGGTTATATTACCTTTTTTATCTTTATATTTTACATATAAATAAGTTATTAATTCTTCTCCATTAACAAGTTGTTTTAATTCAACTCTGTCATTCTCATATAGAATGTTTTCAAAAGGATATTGCCAATAACCATATTCATTAACATGAGCAACAATGCCCTCGACCTCTTTATAACTGTCTTTATGTTCATCATATTTCTGAATTCCAATTTCAAAACTACTATCAAGCTTTGCATATCCATCTAAAATATTAGGAAAACCAATCTTATTAATATCCATAGATGTATGACTTGTTAGTTTAGCTATTGTGTCTGTCGTAAACGGTTGTAACGCTTTTAATGCAGTACCTATAATTGAAGAACGCATTTTATCTGGTGCTGCTTCAACCGTTGCATATTGCGTTTTAGCTGGGTCATCTGAAGAAAATTGATTCATATATTCATCTAAAGCTGAAACTTCAATAACCTTTATTTGTCCTCCAATTTTTATACCTTTATAAAAAGTTTTTGTACTTAATGTTTGTAACATATTTGAAACACTGTACAGTGTTACTTTTTCAGGTTGTTTTGGTAAGCACTCACTACACAATGCTAAAATCATAGCGTTAATTAAAGCTGCTGACATTACATTCCATTCATTATCCTCTACGCCCTCATTGTTGGTTAAAGTGTGAGTAACTTGTTTCGTCATTTCCTGTGCTTCTCCTAAATCTCCTTTAATGTATTCATCTATAACAAGTTGTAACACATTAAAAGACATTGTTGATTCCATAGGTTGATCTAAATTAAAAACTTCCCAATGATAGCCACGTTTTTCTAAAGTTTGGATTGATGCTGATACTAGCTCTCCTTTCATATCATTAACTAATAATGATGGCTGGTGAGAAGAACGAGTATAATTTTCAATCATAGGTAAAACATACAGCTCACCTTTACCCGAACGAGAAGTACCAGCAAATATATTATTTACTGCCGATTCATCAATGAATGTAAAATTTTCTCTTTTGAAAAGACTACCTATTAATTCACTTCTCAAATCTTTTCTTATTTCTTGAATATCAGTTTTCTTATTTTCATTAGGAATCGTTTCATCTTCATATATTCTTTCTTTTGCTGATTTCAATTGATCTCTATAACTATCAAATTTAACTCCCCAACCAAACGTTTTAAACATAGCAACTGGTAAACCACCTTCGCCCTCAAAAGTTTTTTCTTTTTGAGGTATGGCTTTATATTGCTTCATAATTTCGTGTCGTGTAGTCCAGCGACCTGATGCTTGTTCAGAGTTATCTAATTTTTTGAATTTTTGACGTATTTTATATATCTGTTTAGCCCATAAGCCGACAATAATGAGATAAAAAGGTACATAAAATAAGATTGATATAGTATTATTCTTAAAGAAATAACTACTTAACTCACCATTCATGTCCTTTATATTTTCAAATACAGATTGTCCGTTACTAAATAACTCTAGAAAATAATTAATTACAAAGTTTGCAATTAAATGAGCCACTATAAAGCCCACCACAAGAAATATGATTAGTGCTACTGGGTGGGCTAAATAGTGCTTATTTTGAGAAAAAGACCACCAATTTTTTTGGTGGCCAGCTTTTCTATAATTATTACTCATGTTAATACTCCTTTCTTTATTTGCTTAATAGCACATTTATTAAAATGGTAATGGTTTATCTTGGAAACCTTCTGCTTTTTCTTTATCCTCATTATTTTGAGGATTATTATTAAATACTTCACTGACATCTTGCTTAATTTCTTTTGCACCATCATTGGTATGATTTTCTATTTCCTTATTATCCTCTTTCGATTTCGGGGAAAGATACTTGATACTATCAGCAACTATGTTTTCAAAATATTGATAGCTTCCATCGTCTTTCTTTCTTCTATTGGTATTAATATAGCCTGATATGTGTAATAACTCGCCTTTGTTATTGTATTTAACAAGGTTTTTAGCTCGTTCTCCGAATACTGTAATTGTTGGATAATCAGTATTCCCTTTATATCTTTCAACTGCTAGTTTGAATGTACAGCGAGCTAAATCATTATCATCAACTGTATATTCAAGGTCATGTGCTATTCTTCCTAATAGAAATACATTATTAATCATATTACTCCCCCCTATTCATTTTCATTTCTTAATTCTTTAATTTCACTTTCAAGCTTTTCTATATCTTCTTTTAGTTCATCTGCTTCTTTGTCTTTCTTGTCTTTGTCTTTAATTTTGTCATATTCTTTTTCTTTTTTGTCTAACTGTTTTTCCTTGCTTGATGCAATTTCTGACTCTTTATTTTGAATTAATTGAGTAACTTTATCGCTCTCTATAGTTGAAGAAAGCTTTTTAGCACTATTTAAATCATCAGTTTCAATATATGCTTTAGCTAAATTTATTTTTCTTTTTTCAGTTTTATCAATATCATCTACTAATTTCAGCGCATCTTGATAATTTTTATTTTGAATATACACATCAAAATCACCATTATTAGTTGGATACTGTTCATTAAATTTTTCTAATTGCTTATACTTATCTTTTTCAAATAACAGGTTTTCAACGTACTTAGACCCATTGATTTTTTTAGCTTTTGAAAAATGTTCATTATCTATAAGTAAATTGATATAGATTTTTTTGTCTTTTTTATTTAAATCTTCTTTAGGAATTTTTTCAAAATTGCTTATAGCTTTTTCTTCCTGACCTAGTAATGCTTGTTGATAAATATCTTCTTTAGTTATTTTATCTTCTGACTTACTAGATGTTGGCATTGTACTATATAAATAAACCATGACTAATATCGCTACTAAAACCAGTGCTAAAAAGCCTTTTCCTTTAGGAGATTTCATGAAATTAGTAACGGTTTCTTTATTGATGCCTTTATTTTGCTTTGCATTCATATATGAAGTATTTGGCGTATATTGAATTTTTTTCTTTTGATTTTGCTTTTGTGTTTTGAAATTTTCTTCTGCTGATTTTTTGTAATATTTAGCTTCATCATCAAGTTGTTTTAATATCGTTTGCTTAATACGTTTCATATCTTTATCTTGTGTTTCTATTTCACTTAATACTGTTTTAGCATGTCTATATATATTTACATTGTTAGTATTAATTATATAATGAGCTTCTAAAATTTCTTGATTATCTCCATCATCATATAAAACATAATTGAAATCATTTTTAGCATTGGGATATTTTCCATTCTCTAAATCTTCTGTAACTTTAATCATTTCTTGTAATGTAAAGTCGCTTTTATTATTTATTTCATAATCAATAGTTTTGATTTTCAGCAATGTCTTACTCCTTTCTTAGCAAAATAAAAAAGGCTCAATATGAGCCTTTTTCTTATAATGTATTAGATTTACTATTTACGACTTGTTGTAACATTTGTTGATCTAATTGAATTGAACTTACTTTCAATGTATCTTCTGAACTTCTTGCGAAAACTAACGCCCCAGCTGCGATAACAAAACCTATAATTGAGAAAATAAGCGTTGTCTTAGCCCAACGTCTACCCATATCACCAAACATCATTACTGTACCAGCAACTACAAAACATAATGCTAGCAATGGTACTAATACTGGTTGCCAATCTTGAATTAAATTAATTATTGTTTCTTGTAGTCCACTAAACATGCTCTTCACCTCTTAAATTATTTTGGTTATTATTTTGTTTTTCATGGTAAAACTCTAATGCTTTTGAAACAACATCTGTATTGTTTGCTAAATATTCTTGATGTTTGTTATATAACCATTCTTGATAATTTTCATTATTAACTTTCATTATTTGCTGAACTTGTTTTTTTTGTTTACTAGTATCTTGGGCTGTTATTTTTTCTGCCATTAATGGCACCTCCTGTAAATAATAAAAAACCTATTGTCTTGCAATAGGTTTAACGGTCTGTATTTTGTATTCTGTTTAATTTACTTTAATGCTTACGGCATCAGTCAGATTATATTTCATTATAGAATTTGAAAGCATAAAAACTATGCACTTAAATCTTTAAGGCATTTAATCTCGCTAAAATTGTTTTTACGTCTAGCTATTATTCCATAGCGTTCGCTGTATACAGTTTTAGCTTCATACATAATTTCATTTAACGGAATAAAATTACAATTATCTTTTTGTGACGTATTATCTTTTCTTAAAGCACGAACACCTTTAATTTTATATCTTTTACCATTAAACGTTCTAACTTCATCAGCGTATAATACAAAACCTTTAAAATTTAGTGTGTCATATTTTTTATAAGCTATTCTATTCATGATTATATTCCTCCCTAAAACCAAATTATTTTATTTATAAAATAATTAAAATGCTTTAATTAAAATGCTCTGCTTTATGTGATAATATAATCATACGTCAAGATAATTAATGATTAGGCTTGTCGGCACTTTTCACCGCCCTAATCTTGCAGTTCTTTCGGCTTCCTGCTGGCGTCACCAGTCTTTTATATATTACTCACGATTCTTTGGAACTTCCCCTCTCGATTTCCAATATAAAAGGTTTTGAATAGGTTGAATTTAAATTCTATAATGAAATACACAGGTTCAGGATTACCCGTTTAACCGATAGCCGTATACCCAACCTAAATGGTATTTCTCTCATTTAGAGGCACGCATATGAATAAGTCAATGTTCAAAC
Organism: Staphylococcus durrellii; assembly: GCF_015594545.1. NCBI lineage: Bacteria > Bacillati > Bacillota > Bacilli > Caryophanales > Staphylococcaceae > Staphylococcus > Staphylococcus durrellii. Next base: position 56,540 of record NZ_JADIIO010000002.1, read on the forward strand.
TTAAACAGAAACATTTAAGTTATTTTAATTATACCACTATTGTATAAGCAAATCAAGGAGTTGTAGTAATTTTGAGAAATCAAATGGTGTTCCGTATTCAACCTGAATTAAAAAGAAAAATAGCTCATACTAGTATAGAGCAAAATATAAACATGTCTGATTTAGTGAATAACATAATTCAAGATACAGACTTAAATAACTTAAATTTAGAGGAATTAAGTAATCAACCTAAACTAAGTAAAAAAAATGTTCAAGTTGCTTATCAAATTGAAGATATAAACAGAAAGAAGTTTCTAAATATAATTAACAACGATCAATTTAATATAACTAATTCACAATTGATGAATAGTCTTTTAGAATACTATTTTAAAAAGTAACTAATAGTATAAAAAATGTATGTTTTAAATTTACCACAGTGAAAGTTAATTTCAATGCTTTTTAGCGAATTTTACAAAAAATTGAGCTAGACTAGATTTATTACATTATAAAAGATTAAAATATCTTAATTCGCCTAACTAAAATGTTAGGCTTTTTTAATCACTGATACTAACAAATAACATAAACGCTAAAATAAAAATTGCGAGGATAATACTAGAAAAAACAAAAATGCTTATTAAGACTAATATATAACCTAATGATAAGCCTAATATGTCTTTAGTCCATGACCATGACGTAATCATTTTGAATAGAGTAAAAACTACACTTATTATAAATATGCTTCCACATACGACCCAACAAGCTAGATCATTAATATTTGAAACCAATAGAATGCCCGATATTGTTATAATCAAGATCATATATTTAGGCTGAATATTATTTAATCTTTCTGTCATACTATCCCCCCTTTCTTAATTAACGAAAATTTATCACATATTAAAAATATTGTTATCTGACATATTTTTTCTTCTCATATCAGCAGAATGTAATTCTTCAAGTAAAGTTAAAATGGTTTGCATTAAATATCCTTGCATTGATTTTACACTTTCAATTTTCCCTTTAACTTCTCTATCGTGAATAGCTTTCTTAAATCTCTTTAATGATTTTAATAATTCATCTTCAATATCTTCTAGCATAAAATGTGATTCTTCATGAGTTGAATTAAATGCTTTTTTTGCTTTAAGAATAGTTTGTTTAATAATATTTAGGTCTGTATAACTATAGTTTAGTAAATAGTTTGTAAGTTGTTGAGGAAATTCTTCTAAGAGTATTTCTTTATCATTATTATCACCAAATAAGTATGAAAAATGATTTGAATGATTTGAATGTGAACTCATATTAGTATTACTGTCTATATCATTCATATCATTCATATCATTAGTTTCAGTATCAATATAATCAGTATTACTTAAATCAGTATCATTAGTGTGCGATTTTCGCATTTCTTGTTGTGCGATTTCAGCATTTCTTGAAATGTGATTTTCGCATTTCTTGAAATGCGATTTTCGCATTTCAGCGTCATGGCTATGCTCAATACTTGTTTCTTCTTGTTGTTTTATTTCATAAACATCTTCTTTAGTAATTGCAGGATTCTTCAAATATAATTTGTTTGGTTTACCTTGACCACATCTTACTTGTTCTAAAAGATCAGCTTTAGATAATTCTTTTTTAATTTTTGTTAATTTGCCATCATGACAATTTAATATATTTTTAAGTTTCTCGTTTGTGAAGATGAAAAATATATCGCCATTTTCATCAAACCAATTATTTTTAATTGATAATTCTAATCTATCTTTTAACAAAGCATAAGCAATTTTTGCATCATTACTTAATTGCATATATTTTTCGTTAGAAAAAAATACTTTCGGTAGTTGGTAAAATTTTTCTCTATATTGTTGTTGGATATTAAATCTTTGTTCAGACATAATAAAAACCTCTTTCCATATTTTAGTTTGGTAAGAGGTAATAAAACGCTTTTATTTAGCTTTACATTTATTTAATGATTTAGGTGCTTGCACTAAGAAGTTATTCATTATATAATACAAGTATCAAATTAATATTAAATAAACGTTTGCAGACGTTTTATTACCTAATTTCTAAGGGCAACTACTTCCAATAGTTGCTCTTTTTTCATTTCTTATAAATTAATAATAACATGTTGCTGTTATTTGTAAAATTTATTTTTGAATCTTCCTACTGTCTTTCCTCGTTATTCTCTTAATTACATTTTAATCTTTTCCACTTGCAAAAAGCATTGCTGTAAATACTATGAAAATCAAAGATACTAACGTTCCTAATAGAATAAAAATTGCAGAAACGATATTCCACATAATAAATAGTGTTTTTTTGACACCACCCCACCAATTCAATTTATCAATAATGAATGTAGCAAGACCCACAAGTAATATAAATGAAAGTACAATAGAAATCATTTCAATGGTTTCTATATTCATATAACCCCCTCCCCTGTTAATACAATATCCATTAAACTACTTATAGTATATACTATAAATGTAAATTACACAAATGTAAATTACACATGTGTTATTTACATTTGTGTAATTTACACATGTGTGATATGATATAACTATATTCAAAAGGAGGGATAGTATTATGACCGAAGTAATATCAATAAATAACTTTAAAGGTGGTGTATCAAAAACATCATCAACTGCTGGAATTGCTTATGTATTATCTGAAATTAAAAAGAAAAAAGTATTAGTTGTTGATTTAGACCCTCAAGCAGATGTAACTGATTTATTATTAAAAACATTTAAAGAAAACAATAATAGTTTATTAAATGAGATAATGAATTCTAATGATATTGAAAGTATTTTAGATGAAAAAGAAGATGAAATACTAGATTTACTTTTAAGAAAATCAACGGATATAAATGAAAATGATTTGTACCATACGTTGAAAGATAGAAAATCTTTGAGCGAATCAATAATAGAATTGAGTAACAATTTATCAATAGTACCATCGGATTTTAATATGATTGGATATCCATATTTATTAGAAGATTTAAAACTCAATAGAATTGATGGTGCAAAATACTTCGATAGTTTCTTGAAAGAAGTAAAGGAAGAATATGATTTTATATTAATAGATACCCCACCTACTTTATCAGATTTTGCTAATAGTGGAATCTATTCATGTGATTATAGTTTGATTGTTGTACAAACACATGTAAGGAGTTTTAATGCAGTTGAAAAGTTAATAAGTCATTTATCTGCTTTTAAAGATTTGCATGGTAATGACTTTGATATAATTGGAGTTTTACCAGTTATGTTTAAAAATCAAGGTAAGATAGATAATTTTATTATAAGACTACTTAAGTACATATATGGAAGATACGTATTTGAAAATAAGGTTATGCAGAGAGAAAGAGTTAAATATTGGGATGCAATAGGTATTCATAATGAAGATATGCATGATAGAGATGTACTTACAATGTATGAAAATATAGCAAATGAATTGCTAGAGAAAATGAGGGATCATAATGGAAAATAAAGAAGAAAGTTTATTAGATAATAAAAACAAAAGAAATAGCAATTACGAAAATACAATGATAGATACTTCTGAAAGATATAGTGTTTTGCCAACTCATAGTTTAAGAGTGAAAGGTATTATTCATAGTAAAGCTGTAGCACTAAAAAAAATAGGTCTATATGATAATTTAAATGACGTTTTGGAAGCAGCTTTAGAGAAATTCATTGAAGATTATTCTGATAGTGAAAAACAAGAAATAAGAGAGCAAGAAAAAGAAGAAAATGAACAAAAGTTAAGACGAGTAAAAAACAAAAAATAATGTGTAACTTACACAAATGTAATTAACACAAAGAAAAAAGCCGTAGGTATTCTTGGCAGACCCTACGACTAAAGCATTTATAAAAATACTTACAACATTAGAATAATTTATAAATGCCTATAAATCAATAGGAGGCGTTTAAAGTGATTGAAAATTACGTTGAATGGTTTTGTGAATTTATCAATGTTCCATATGAAACAAATGAAACATTAGAATTGTGGTTAATTAATAGAATACAAAATAAAAAATTTGAAATAGACTATGTATTCATTTTAGAAAACAACACAAAACAATTATCGCTATTTGACTATGATATTGCAATATAAAATCAAATGTAATTAACACATGTGTAACTTACATTTGTGTAAAAGGAGTGTTTAATAATGCAAGAAAACTCATTTGAATTTGCTACAGCTAAACAATATAAACTTGCTATATCTGTTAAAGAAAGAATAATCTGTGATATTGAAAATATGAAAGATATAAATAAGATCAATCAGTTAGCAAATACAAATTTTGATAAAGAAGAATTACAATATTTCTTTAAAGAAAAAAATGATTTTAAATATTTTATAAATCAGAATAACATTAGTACAAATAGTATTATTGTATCTGCAATGATGAAGTTAAAAAGAAATTAATATGAATGATAAATATAAAGGGTGATTACAAATGGATATAGATTTTAGTTTAGTCTTACAAGTTGTATTGTTTATTATAACTATAGGTTTGTTAGGTTGTTATATATACAGTATGTTTATACTTAAACGAACAAATATAATAATGTTTTTAATACTTGTAATTTTATTGGTACTTCAAATAGTGATTTATTAGTTTTTATTCATAAAGGAGATGACGTTAATGCCAATTTTAATTATAATCCTATTTTTTATAATTTTGATTTGGTTGGTTTTAAATACACTAATAACATATGTACAAGGTGATAAACAAAATGGACATTTTCTTTTATTTTGGACTATTATGATTCCTTGTTTATTTGGCTTATTAGTTTATTTGATTCATATTTAAATAAACAATACTAATAACAAAAAATAAAAGAAAGATATTACAAGTGTTTTGTATGATTAGGGTAAACTCTAATTGCACAAAATATAATGGTACTTAAAAAATAAAGGTATTAAGAAATAATCTTAATACCTTGTTAATATATTCTAGCTGACTAATATTTTTATACTAAGCTTCTAATTGCATAATTGCACCAAAATATTGTTGGGATGTAGTGAAAGTAATAAATGAAATTAATTCGCTAATCTCTTGTTTGTTTAAGGTCTCTTTTAATATTTTTATAACATAGTCAGGAATATCAGTTCCTAATGTTAAGTAAACTTCTACAAATCCTATACAAACAGCAGATTTTTCATCACCTAATTGATTACTTGGCTTACCTTTTGCTTTGCAATACATACATCCGTTCTTTTGCGCCAACATTCTTCGCATCTCTTCTTTTAACTCTTTAGATAGTGAGTGAGCTCTTTCTAATGATTCACTAAGGTTGTTCCAATTTTTCATTATCTCACTGTTATATCCCAGTAATTTTTGAAACGGCGTTTTGCCATTATTAGACAATTGAATTATCGTCATACATACTCCTCCTTCTGTTAATTTATTTTAGAATATTACTATAGTGAATTGAATGAGATATATTAGGTATAATGTAAATATAATTTCTTAATTTAAGGAGAATTATTAAATGGACTTAACAGACAGAAAAATTATTGAAACGCTAAAAAAAGATAGTAAAGTTTCACTAAGTTATATAAGTGATAGTGTTAACTTATCTACACCCTCTGTACGTGAAAGAATTAATAAAATGAAAGATATGGGTATTATTAAAAAATATACAATTGATATTGATTATAAAACCCTCGGGTACGATATCGATGTAATCATAGATATCGTTATAAAAAACAATCTGTATAAAGATTTCAAAACATTTATAGCAACACAGGATAACGTGGAATTTTGTTATAGAATTTCTGGAGATAGTTGTTTTATTTTTAAAGTACGTTTTAAAAATATGATGGATGTCGAGCGATTTGTTGATAGTTTACAAGAATATGGACACACAAAAACACATTTTATATTTTCAAAAACTATATAATTTCAATCTAAAAGAGCATGCAGACACCATTAGTTTCTGCATGCTCTTTCTTATAGTTTAAAGGTTAGGCTGAATAATTTTATTTCTATTTATCATCACAAAAATTGCTGAAAAGAATAGAAGTATAGCAGCTAAAATAAATGTAAATCTTACTCCAAATAAGTCAGTCAAATTACCCAAAATTAATGAGGAAATCCCGAAAATTGCAGTTATTAAAGCATCTTTTGCTGAGTATATGTTAGGTAACAGCCTATAAACTACACTCCGTTGTACTAGGGTTTCTTGGGCAACATCTTTAATTTGATTTACTATGCCGAATAATAATGATATTACTAGTGCCATCCATGGTGTCGATGTTAAACCAAACATTAAAGTTGTTAAACTAGATAAGAGAGCTCCTCCCACAATAACTTTACTAGAGAGCCTATCTACTAAATGTGACCATCTTAAACTTAAAAAGCCACCTATCATTAATCCAGCGAAGAAAGTAGCATTTATATATCCCCACCATTGTTCTCCAGTTTGCAAAACCTGATCAACATATACGTACATAATTGCAGCTACCCATACCACATTTGCAATCGATTCAAAAAATTCTACAATACTAATTGTACGTAAAGTGGGCGTTTGCCAAATGGTCACCCAGCCTTTTTTTAATACTTCCCAGTTTGATGATTTTTTTGTTTGTTCATCACTCACTATATTTCCATCAATATTTGGAATTAAAAACATCATAATAGTTGATGCTACAAACAAGATAAATGTTAGCCAAATAACATTTGTTCCCCCCATAATAGCAACAAGCATTCCACCAACTGCCCATCCGCCTAGACGAATCGTTTGATCAAGAATAGCAAGAAAACTATTAGCTTTCACTAGGGCATCTTGCTCGACTAATATTGGAATTAAAGCATTTCTCGCTGGATTTGCCCATCCGTCTAAAAAAGAAATGACAATAACGAATAAAAAAATCAGAAACGAAGTGTTAAAAGAATAAAAAAAATCTATATAACCCGTAAGTATAATGATAGCTACAGTTTTCCCTGATTGGGAATAAGCTAAAAGTGGCTTCAATTTGACTCTTTCAATAATTAAAGGAGCGACGAGCCCACTTAAAAACCGTGATGTTGTAATAAAAAAAGGTACAAAAGCCATATAAGTTACAGAGCCTGTTAATTCGTATATTATCGCTATTAAACCCACCATATAAAAAACATCTCCGCTATTTGCGAGAGATTGACCAATCCATAAAAAACGAAACGATGATTTATTCATCAGATATTACTCCTTTGAAATATTTTATTGTTCAATTTGTATTTAAAATAAAAAGCAATCTTACATCGGATCGTCATCCTTTTCTTTATATAGTTTATAAGGTGGTGTTTAGCGTATAGCAATTAATATTATTATCATCTTAATATTCTTTTTTACAATAGCATAACTAAAAAATCACAAAAAGTCTGATAATTCTGAAAAAATAAAGTTGTAAATCTCTCATTCGTTGAAAATCTACCAATCATATGTTTCTGTGTATTTAATATAAGAGTAGAAGAAGAGTTAATAGACTAACCTATTAATTCTTCTTTTTTATAATCCTATATACAGTAGAGCGACTTACACCCGTTTGCTTAGCAATTTCTTCACCAGTAAGTTTTTGTTCATCGTATAAGAATTTAACCTCTCTTTTCTTGTGGTCAGGTAATGAAGGTCTTCCACCTTTTCTCCCTCTTGCTCGTGCTGCTTCTAATCCTTTTTTCGTACGTTCACTTAATAAGTTAGCTTCAAGTTCAGCGAATGCACTCATCATGGTAAAGATCATCTTCCCATTGCATCTTTAGTCGATACGTTCATATCTATAATATGTAAATCAATGCTTTTTTCATCTAACCATTGTGATAACTCAATTAATTGTTTCGTTGTACGTCCAAGACGATCTAGTTTATAGATAACTAGAATATCTCCTTCACGTAAATAATCTAAACATTTATCGAGTTCCGTTCTTTTCGTTTTACGACCACTGGCTTTCTCGCTAAAGATACGTTCACAACCATATTCCTCAAGTGTATCAATCTGTCCATCCAGACTTTGATCTTGTGTTGATACACGTGCATAACCAATTTTAGCCATTTGAATACCACCTCTTTTAATCGTTTTATGGATACTTATTAACGAAATCTAATTCTCGATGCAAATAAACGCGTCTCTCATCGTCTAAAAACTCATTGTTTCTGATATTTATGATACATTGATTATAACACAAGTTTATAGACTTAAATATCTAAGAAAAACCTCTTAATTTATAATTAAGAGGTTTTGTGTCAAAAACGAACGTTAAATAGACTTCATTTATCAACCAATATATTCTACTTTTTGACCATTCTTAAATTCTTGTATATAAAGGGTTCTTGAAAATCTTTTATGTTTTTCAACAATTTTTTGAGTCTTTTCAGATTTATTTATCTCGGTGTTTGACCATTTATATCGCTTTTTAGAATCTACAAATCTCATTTCAATATCTTTTTCTTTTTGTTTATATCTATTTTTCATACCTACATTATGATAATCATCAGATCTTGTAACTTCATCTCCAATTGAACGAATAGCCTGATAAACTGGATCATTCTTCGGGGGTGTTCCCATAGGACCTGCTTGCCACCCTAAAGAATTGTATCTAACAAGTTGTGCGTATGACTCTTGAATTTCAGGGTCAACGTGAGAACCGCCATCTTTATTAGCAACAAATAATACAATATCTCTACGGGTAAAAATATTTTTTTTATCATCAAAAATTATTTCATTCCACCAATCTTCAAACCTTAAAAAGAAAGTTCTGGAAGAGTCATAATTAGGTCTATAGTACACTCCTTTTGGACCCACCTCCATATGTAACAATGTCCATGAGGAAACTAAGTTAGAAGGGGTGTATAATTCTCCTGAAGAATAAAATATAATTGGTAGTTTAAGTTGAGCTAATAAGGATTTAGAGCGGTTAGTCTGATGGAATAGTGTTCTAAGAGCGCTCGCAATTCTTTTAGCCTCTTGCTCGGCGCCCTTATCAAATTTTTCCATCGAACTACGTATAAAACCAATTTGGTCATTCCAATGTTCTAATACATCATTGCGATTTAACTTATATTTTGTCATATTCTCTCTCCTCTTAATTAAAGCTATATTAAATACCATGGCGGAATCTATTTTACATGATAAATTGAAACCAAAATTAGGTTCAGGTAGATATTAAGTAATATTTTTCTGAATTAATGAAATTTAAAGGTATTCGATTTACAAGTTATCATCTACAAACTCTTTTAATTCTATGACAAATTTAGATGGCCCATGATTTCGGTATTTTCCATAATAATCACAATACCATCCTGAATATAATAAATGAATTTCATCTTTTGCTCTAGTGAGACCTACGTAAAATAATCTTCTCGACTCACTCAACTTATCATCACGAGCATTCAACCAAGGTATCCTTCCATGCTCCAAACCAAACATAATAACATACTTAAATTCCATTCCCTTAGAGCTATGTAATGTATATAAATTCAAATGGTTTTTAGACCCTATTTGTCTAGATAAAGAAGATACTTGAAAGTCTTTTAACTGTCCATTTTTTGCCGATTCAATTAATTTATTATATTCCTCTAATATACTTGGCTCTTCAGTAAAACAATCTAAGAATTTGGAGACAATACTAACATTAAACTCATGAAGCCAATTACTTAGTTTAAGTTCAATATCTCTATTTTGAAATAAAAATTTAAATAGACTTAATTTATTACTCTCAAGTTCCACTTCTGAAATATTTGAATTTGAAAAAAATGAACTAAAAGTATGTTCAATTTCAGAGAATTGAGGATCCCCTTTAAGCCACCCTCCAGAACACCACATTGCACAACTTTCTATCCACAAAGTTAGCTGATTTTTTTTGTAAGGAGCATTTCCATCCATTCTAATATATTGTAGCCCTTCTTTTGATACTTGCTCAGCAATATGATTTCCGTCATTTTTATCAATATATAATACTGCGATATCGCCAAGCGTACTAGAAGTATCTGAAGCTAGAATTTCAGGTATTATGTTTTTACAAATATAAGAACATTGCGCATCTATACTATCTTCAATATGATAAAACCTAATACTTCCTTCTCCCTTCCTGCTAGAAATAAAATCTCTTTCTTCTAATAGTGAAGCGATTGATGCCTTAACAATATTTCCCTTAGATCTATAATTCTGTTTTAATCTGATTTGTAATATACCTGATTGATAAGCAAGGTTATACAACAGCTCGGGCTGAGCCCCTGTAAATCCATAGATTGATTGATCAGGATCCCCGACTGCTAAAAGACGAATGTCATTTTCTATACAGAGAACTCTTATTATTCTGTCCAATACTGCACCTAGGTCTTGGTATTCATCAACTGCTATAACAGGAAACTTAGCTTGAATTAATTCCCTAACCCATTGGTTTTCTTCAATCATCCATAATCCGTTCAAAATCATATCATCAAAATCAATTAATCCTTGATGTCTTAATGATTTTTCATAATTAAGGATCCATCTTGCTAGGTCAGGGTCATTAGTTTCCCAATCAGGTGATTTTCTATCTATAAAGGTTCTTCTATAAATATTAAAATCTGTTGACCATCCTGAAGTATATCGCTCATTTTTTCCAATAGTTAAGTTAAATGTTTGACGCATTGTTTCTCCTACTTCTCTAGAAGTAGCAATCTTAATTTTTTGAGGTAAATCGGTGCTTACTAAATGTTTGTATGGCTTAATTACATGATTTAAACAAAACGAATGTACAGTATCAACAAAAATTGCAGATGATTCATTGATTCCTAAATTATATAATTTCTGCTTTAATTCTCTCGCACATTCTTTATTATAAGTTAAGCAAGCCACTCCTTGAGGTTCTTCCACATCTTCGGTTAATATTCTTGCTAATTTTAATGTGAGGATTTTAGACTTTCCACTACCTGGACCAGCGAGTACAACACAATTCCCCGTAGAATCATAAACTTTCTGCTGCTCTTCATTATTTTTAAGATTTTTAGATTCTTCTATATAAAGTTGCTTGCTAAATTTTACTAATGACATAATCTAAGGCTCCCTTCACATATTCAGGGACAACTGATTCATTTGTTAGGTTAGTCGCTAATCTCTGAGCAAATCTCCCCTTGCCAATGGTTTCTATGTCAGAAAGATAAGTTTTTTCATCTCCTTTAATAATACCTGTTGTCTCCCAATCACATGCTCTAGTGATTGCCTTACTATTTGTTGTCAATTCAATCAACGTTTTTGTGATTTCATTAGACATTGTATCAAACAAATCAATCTCTAAAGTATGTCTATTTGTGTATACACCAAAATCATTTCCATAGGAAATTAAATTTTCAGTGCTTTCGGCACTATATTCATGTTCATCATCTATAAAGTTCAATAACTTTATTAAGCGATTATGAATTAGAGGTTGGTTTAATTGCGGATCATAGTCGGTAAGTATTGCAAAAGGAATATCTAATCCTTCTTTTCCTAAAAGTTTGATATATGGAAGAAAGTTAGTCCCTGATATAGAGCACACAGTAATCCCCTGCTTATCAAGATCAATACCATACAATTCTGCCAGTGATGGTAATAAAAATTCTTCTGCATCACCTTCAACTAATACTACTCCTTTAGAAAAAAGAACTTCGCCTCTTGTAACATTAATATAGCGTTCTAAATCTTTTATATCTTTATCATTTAGAGTGATTTTTGCAGTGGAAACTATTTTTGTTGAATTGTCTTCTTCATGCGTTCCTTTTAATAAAACGATAGATTTTAATGGAGCAACACTTGCAATATGAGGTGAGTGAGTTGTTAAGATATTAGAAACACTATGGATTTGATGTTCCTCTTTAGAACCTTCAACTATCAACTTATCGTGATTTAACAGATGTTTGTAAAGCAATCTTTGTAAATGAGGATGCAGATGTGCCTCTGGTTCTTCAATAGCTAGAAAAGTATGAGCACGTTCATTTTCATTTACATATTGTTCTAAAGAAAGAAGCTTCAGTACTAAATAAAGTAAGTTGGAAGATCCTAAGCTGGCCTCATTGATTCCTCTATTTCCATCATCAATAAACATCTTTATTGCACGATAAAGTTTTGAGGCATCAGTAGGAGAAAAGCCTAGGCTCGTTTCTATTGAATGTCTATTACCTACAATATTTCTTAATTGACTATTGATTCTTTCAGTCAATAATTCAATTTCATCTAATTCTTTCAAAGAATCTGTTGAGTGAGTAATATCCTCAGCAACATTTTCTAATTCTTGCTTATCTGAAGTTTCAATTGCTCTTTCAATTAATGGCCTTAAAGGAGATCTTCTCCAACTTGATAGATCACTTTCAGTGTCTCTTAGACCGGATAACGCCTCGAGAGGCAACCATTTTCTTTGCTCATAACCAAAAACATTTTCTGTTTCTGTTCCGTAAACTTTGAACTTGTATATTATCTTTCCATCTTCTTCTTCAGGAAAAAATCTATACGTTAATCCTGCAGTCAACGGTGAAGAATTTACTAAAAAATCGGAAAGAATAGATTTCAGTTTATTATCTTGTTCAAAGTCAGTAAGTTCAATGGTAATTTTTATTTCTTCATTACCTAATGGTCGAGCTATACCATCCCAAAAATCTGAGGCTTGTAATATACGATTTGACTCAGGCAACGTCGGATCTAAGACTAGCCTTAGTGCATGTATGAAATTAGATTTACCAATTTTATTCTCTCCAACAATAATCATTTGTTTTCCTAAATGAACTTCTGTTTCTTTGAAGTTTCTAAAATTACATATTTTTACTTTATTGATATACATACTTCCCCCCCTATTATTTATTCAACATTTCATTCTCTAATCATTTTAACCTTTCCATATTAATTACTCTATATTAACTGTAAAAATTTTCTATAACCTTATACTATGAGAAAATTAAAAAGATCTTCTTCAACAAGGCGTTCTACAGAATTTATAAGAAATAGAATCAATGTGTTCATCATTCTAAATTGAATGATATGAGTAGGCTCTAAATAGACAAAATTACTTTGATTAGATATAAAAACACAAAAACAAAACCGTCAGCAATTTAATGCAAACGGTTTTGTATATAGAAAGTAAGTGCATTATTTAAATAACAGATTAAATAAGTATTAAACATAAAATTACCCACGCCTTATTAGGTGTAGGGATTTAAAAAGCAGTAAGGTACTTATCATACTAATTTAATTAATCCTATTAGATTTTCTATTTTTATCCTTTATACTAACAATTAAAGTAATTATTGCAGTTAATCCTGTTGCTAGTGGCATTAAATATAAATAAAAATCAAAGCCATTTATAATAAAAATAAAAAACAATATTATAGAACTTATTAAAAAGAAAAGTTCAATCCCTATACTAATTATACTTTCCATATCTCATGCAACTCCTTTTTACATTTCTAACTGACGAAATAGATTTGATTTCGGTTGAATAAAATCTATGTTCACGCCTAAAGATTTTAAGTCATTTTGATTTGATGCATCTTCTCTATTTTAGTTTCAATGATGGAACGACTTTTTGATTGATCTTCCAATATTTTTCACTCCATATATTTTAAGTTTCTTTAATTATATCAGAAAATAAATATTAAATTTAGGATAGCGTTGTGATTTAACAAGGGAAATTACTGCAATATAAAAAGTTACTCCATATAAGATGAAGTGGCTAAACAGATAAAAATGAAAAAATATAGGATTAATGTCCCACTGCTATAAATTGTAATTGGGGGATCAATCGATTGTAAATAATAAAATACTCATAACAATTAAAGATTCCGTTGATAGATCAATTTCATCATCAATGCATATCCTAAATACGTATGTGGTATAACATAATATACTGTTTAATGATTGTTGCTAAGGTCATTTTTCATTATTAATCCCTAGAGTTCTCCTAATAACTGTATAAAAGTTATTAGGGGATTTTTATTTATAAATCCAAGTCCACTTCTATATTTTATTCCTTATATTTACGTTTCGCTATATCCTATTGGGTTTTCTTACATCCAATTTCTAATTGCTTACCTTTGTTTTAAAAATACATTTCCCATCATAAAATTCACACACATTACAAAGAAGTTACAATTATAAATCGTTATATTTCTTTTGTTGCTCTTTGTGTTCCTATTACAGTAAATTACACAAGAAGAATCATCAACTTAAATGTAAAAACTTGATATCGCTTTTTCACTTCACTGTAACCTCCGATATAGTTTCACATGTTACGGTAGTAATTGTGAAATACACAACTATTAAAAGAAATAGACAACTATTAAAATTAAACCTTTCAGGAGGACTTAAATAATGAAAAAAACAATTCTTACTTCAACATTAGCGTTAGGCCTTGGCGTAACAGGATTTGCTACAGGTCACTCAGCTGATGCAGCAGAAAACAATGTAGATCAAGCCAACTTAGCGCAACAAGCTCAAAATAACCCAGAACAATTAAACGATTCCCCTGTTCAAGATGGATCATATAATTATGACTTCGCTCAAAATGGCACAAATTACCAATTTGAATCTGACGGTGAAAACTTTAATTGGAGTTACAATGGTTATAATGACGACAGTGCAGATGAAAGTTCAAACGATAGTTCAACACAACAACAAACATCATCTGATGAACAACCAACACAACAAGCTGAACAATCAACATCATCTAATGAAGAAACAACACAAACATCATCTGATGAAAGTGCGAGTAGTTCATCAAGTGATGTGAATGGTCACTTACAACAAATTGCACAACGCGAATCAGGTGGCGATACTCAAGCTGTTAATCCATCATCTGGCGCAGCAGGTAAATACCAATTCTTACAAAGTACATGGGATTCTGTAGCGCCATCAGAATATCAAGGTCAATCACCTACAGAAGCACCTGAAGATGTTCAAGATCAAGCTGCACAGAAATTATATGATGAAGTTGGCGCTGACCAATGGGTAACTGCATAATATAGTAATAGTAAAATTATGATTATAAACGCTAAGACTGTTTAATCGTTTAAGCCAATTTCCTATAAGTTAATTAAAAGCTCTCTTCAGTTAATTATGAAGAGAGCTTTTATCGTTTCAAAATCAAGTATTGTCTCAATATAGAACGATAAAAACCAAGCATTTGTAAATATTTGCAAATACTTTGTTTTTAATGAATTTTTATAAAAATTCATTAAATGTTTCTATAATTAGATATATATTCAATATACTTAATATGATTGTTAAAATCCAAGCAATAATATTAATCCATGTTTTATTTGTAAACTCTTTTCCCATTATTTTAGGGTTATTGGTTGCTAACGTTAAAGGAATAATACTAAAGGGTAATGCAATACTTAAAAACACTTGTGTGAAAATTAATAGATCTTCAATTTTAGAAGTACTTGAACCATATAACCCTAAACATATGAATACAGGAATCACAGCGATTAATCTAGTAACTAATCTTCTTGCCCATTGAGGAATTCTTATATTTAAAAACCCTTCCATAACAATTTGTCCTGATAAAGTGCCAGTAATTGTTGAATTTTGCCCTGAAGCTAACAAAGCTATGGCAAATAATGTACTCATAACAGCACCACCTATAGCTCCTGCAAAATCCGATTCTCGTAAAGCATTATATAAATCATAAAATCGTCCTAAGTCTTCACCATTACCAAAGAATAGAGCTGCACCTAATATTAAAATCAAACAATTAATAATAAACGCAATTGAAAGTTGTATATGTGAATCAATAATAGCATATTTAATAGCCTCTTTTTTCTTGGCTTTACTTTTACGTATATAGTTACGTGATTGAACAATTGAAGAATGTAAATACAAATTATGAGGCATGATTGTAGCACCAATGATACCCAAAGCAATATATAACACACCATTGTTGGTAGCTATTTCTGTACTTGGAATAAAGCCACCTAAAACCGCATTCCATTCTGGAGAAGCAAAGTAAACTTCAAATATAAAGATAAAAAGAACTGTAAAAATTAATATACCTACGATAGCTTCAATCTTTCTAAAGCCAAATTTAATAATTACTAGTAAAAGTAAAACATCTAATACAGTAATAGTTACTCCCACTACTAAAGGTATATCAAAAAGTAGATTCAGTGCTATCGCACTACCAATGACCTCTGCAATATCCGTAGCCATAATTGCTAATTCTGTAACAATCCAGGCTGCTATCGATAATGGCTTATTACTTATGTGTTTAGTTACTTGAGCTAAGTCCATACCACTCGCAATACCTAAACGAGCGCACATACTTTGAAGTAACATGGCTGATAAGCTCGATAATAGTATTATAAATAATAATGTATATCCAAATTGTGCTCCTCCTGCCATTGAAGTAATCCAATTACCTGGATCCATATAGCCTACAGCAACAAGAAGTCCAGGACCTAGATACATTATTAGTTTCTTGATACCATTTGCTTCGCTATCAAAAGAAACTTTTCCATTTATTTCTTCTAAACTTTTCTTCACTTTAAAAATCTCCTCATTGAACATTAAATTTATCAATGAATATTATAGTATAAATTAGGCCGACCTAAAAATTATTTTGTTTATATATATAAATTTACCCATTAAAATTTTAGTCACGATACGTTTTAATTATTTTAATTAATCTTTCTATATCATCATTTGAGAGGTTTTCTATATTGTCTATGTCATGTTTAAGCGATTCTTTTATATTAGAATTCTCATTATTTTTCAGAAAATAAGTTGCTATTGAACCCGTTATCCTACTAATTACTGTCTCTGGACTGATATCACCACAACTGTAGTAACTGTCACTATAGCTAACCAAACCCCATCATTATATGATCTTACAGATGGCTCAAAATAAGTAAGTGGGATTGCAGAAAATAATATGCTAATACATGAAAAGACACTTCCTTTTAAAAGAAGTGTCTTAAGCGTTTCAAATTTAAAATATGTCTTAATAATAAACGAAAATATCTTAATTTTACTTCCATTAATTGGGGGGGCAGTTCATTAGAAAGAAGCCTCTTTATTTTAATAATAGGTTATTAGTTTATTACTGCTTAGCGTCGACATAAAGGAACCAACTAGTCCATTCTAAATTATATTTTTTCATAGTATAATCTTTGCAGAATAGCTTATCATGTTTATATTAATTCTAAACTAATATTAAAAGATAGTTCTTTATTAACAATATCTTGATCAATTCCTTTTTTGGTCCCTCTTTTCTTATGAGATACTTTATATTCTCGAGAATCTTGCCATTGTTTGTAAGCAGCTTGATTTTCCCAAAAAGTAGCAATAACATAATGTTCATTTAAATTATGAGGTTTTAAAAGTAATAAGCATCGAAATCCTTTGGTCTTTTTCAGATTTTTATTTCTATTTAAGAAAACGCGCTCAAATTCTTCTTCAAAACCAGGATTTACATATAAATGATTCAAAACTGTATAGCTACTTTTAGGTAAATCTTTAATTTGTTCTAATATTGTATATTGATTACCTGTATTAAACTTATCTATAATTACTTTTTCATTATTTTTGGCTAAATAAATACGATACTTGCTATTTTGCAACATATAAACATCCCTTTTTCAAATTTCTGCATAACACAATCTCTACTATTTTATTGATTGTAATAGCTTCAGTACATTTTTATCAACTTCAGCTTTGTATTGTGCTTTTTTCGTTCTATTCAGTAGGATTGTGGATATGTTTACTAGTAACATAATTAGATATTCAACGCTATATTATTGAGCCTTTTCAATTCATAAAGCCTAGTTATAATAAATTCTGAATTAAAGTTTCTGCTTTTTTAGGACTGTCTTTGGGAGCAAGTCTTTTTACTACATTACCATCTTTATCAATAATAAATTTTGTGAAATTCCATTTGATTTTCTTTCCATATAAATTAGATGCTTGATTTTTTAATAATGTAAATAATGGACTTTCATTTTTGCCGTTAACATCTATCTTAGCATGTATTGGAAAAGTTACACCAAAGTTGACTTTACATATTTCAGCTATTTGGTCATCAGTACCAGGTTCTTGTTTAGCAAATTGATTACAAGGAAATCCAAGTATAGTTAGCCCTTGTTCTTTATATTTTTGGTATATCTCTTCTAATTCTTCAAATTGACCACTTAAGCCACATTTTGTCGCAGTATTAACTACCATAATAACTTTACCTTTGTAGTCATTTAAATAATAATGACTACCGTCTTTATTTGTAACTTGAATATCATATATACTTTCAGTCATTGTACATCTCCTTTTATAACATTGCTAATTTCAATTGATCTATAACACCACTAGATGAGCCAGGAAATGCAAAGATCATTTGATTTAAGTCTTTGGATGTTAATTTTTGATTTACAACAAAAGTTAAAAGATTAACTAAATCTGGTGCATCATCAGCATATATAGAAGCGCCCACTAATTGTTTATCATTATTTAATACAATTGTCATTTCAGCTTCAGTTTCATTTTTGTATTCAAACACCATTTGTTTACCAAAAGGAATATCTATCACTTTATAGTCCTCACTAGTATTAGCTTCATCTACAGAAACTCCAATATTAGACAATCTTGGTAGTGTATATAAAACTGAAGGTATTGCAGGATAGTTAATAGGATTTTTATTCATACCCAAAATATGCGCAGCAATATAGTTAGATTCAAATGTTGCAGTAGGTGTTAGTTTAGGAATAATTTTATCTAAAACGTCACCACTAGCATAAATATTAGGAACATTTGTACGTAAATATTCATCTACTTGTACGCCTCGAGTAGTGAAATTAATGCCAGCTTCTTCAAGTCCAATACCATTTACATTGGGTCTACGTCCAGTAGCATCTAAAACATAATCAGTAGTAATTTCTAATCCTGATTCTGTTGCTACATTATAACGATCACCATACTCTTTAATAGCAGTAGTATTTTCATTCATATGGAATTGAACACCTTCTGCTGCCAATTTATCCATTAATTTAGAAACATGTGCTGAATAAAAACCTTTGAGTGGCTCATCGTCAACATGAATCATATGTGTTTCGACGCCAGATTTAATAGTTATACTTGCAAATTCTATACTGATAATGCCTATACCAATAAACGTTATACTATCAGGCATATGATCTAATGATAAGAAATCTCTACTATCATGTGCATAAGATTTACCTTCAATGTCTAACTTATTGCTATGTTGACCAGTTGCTATAACTATATTTTTTGCATAATATTGCTTGTTATTGACCGATAAATGGTGTTCATCTATTAACCTTCCTTCTCCTTCAATAACGTCTATGCCTTGTTGCTCAAATACCCCTTTTAATGTATTCGCCATAGGGTCAATGACTTTATGTTTATACGACATAAGATTTTCCCAATTTACTGATAATGCCTCTGTATTAATAATTTTAGGATAATGTGCTGCTTGCTCTAGTATTTCATAAGGGTTTTCCAATAAAATTTTGGCATTGCAGCCATAGTTTGTACAAGTACCTGCTATGCGATCTTTTTCGACAATAGCAACCGATTTCCCCGCTTTGTTTAAAGTCAGTGCACTATGCCAAGCTGCGTGTCCACTACCCAAAAAAACTACATCATATTGATTCATATTAAACATCCTTTGTTAATTTCTTTAAAGTGACTTCAAGATTATCCATGATTGCTTTAGCTCTTGTATATTCATCTACATCAAATTGTGAAGAAATACATTTAGCAATAGCTTCATGTACTGCTTCTTGCTCATTTAGACCTTTTATCGTTAAAGTTATGATAAGATTACGTTTATCGTTTTCATCTCTATTTCTTTGAACCCAGCCAGCTTGCTCAAGTCTTTTTAGTAATGGGGTTAGGGTATTACTTGCTAGATTCAACTTTTTACCAATGGATAATAAAGTTTGAGGGTTTTCCTCCCATAATGTTAATAGCACTAGATATTGAGAAAAAGTTAAACCGAATTGACTTAATTGCTTTTCATAAAATTTGCTGAATAATTTGTTAACATTATAAGCAGAAAAGCATAGCTGATGTGCCAATTTCATTTCCTCATCAATCAATTTAATCACTCCTATTCTCATTAAATAATAATCAATCGCAAACGATTAATCAATTGAATAAACTTATAATGAACCACATACGTTTGTTTAATTGATTACTAACTTCAAAAATTTTTCATCAATTGTGCAAATTGATTTCGATTTTAAAATAGTGCGTAAAACTTATGATTTTAGGGTATAATTCAAAAGAGGTGAATTTAAAATGAATAAAAATAAAGTACTTTCTAAAATAGAAAATATATTGAATCAATCAAGAATTGGTGTCTTATCAACCGCACATAACAACGTGCCTAATAGTAGATATATGGTTTTTTATAATGATAATCTTACTCTTTATACTAAAACTAGTATAGACTCTAACAAAGTTACTGAATTCAAAGATAATCCCAAAGCACATATATTGCTAGGATATGATGATACAGAAAATCGTAGCTTTCTTGAAATTGAAGCAAATGTTGAAATCATTAAAGATAAAGAAACAATTGATTGGCTATGGGAAAAACAAGATAAAACTTTTTTTGATTCTAAAGAAGATCCTGATTTATGTATAATCAAAGCCATACCCAAATCTATTAAAATTATGAATGATGATAGTATAGATACGCCACAAACGATTACGATTGATTAATGTAACTAACAAACAAGCGTTTAATTTCCTTCATTAGATAAGAAAATTAAACGCTTGTTGTGTTAAATACCATTTTTTATATCTGCTAATATTTCTTCAACTGTTATTTTAGCACTTGTTAATACGATGGGAACGCCTGCTCCTGGATGAACACTTGCTCCAGCAAAATATAAATTTTTGTAATCTCTACTTACATTAGGTGGTCTATAGTAGTTACTTTGAGCTAATGTAGGCATTAATCCAAAGGCTGCTCCGAATTTTGCATTATAATCGCCTTCAAAATCTTCAGGTGTATAAATGATTTCAGTAACAACCTGATCTTTCAAATTTTTTAAAGCTTTAATTGTTGAAAGCTTTTTATAAATAATATTCTTCACATGTGTGATTGTTGTCTCATTGGACCAATCCACATCACCCGTTTTTAATTCTGACACAGGCATGAGTACATAAACACCTGTCTGACCTTCTGGCGCTAACGACTTATCTTCCACACTTGGTGCATAAACATATATGGAAGGATCTTCAGATATTTCCCCAGAAAAGATTTCGTTAATGTTATTATCAAAATCCTTTGAAAATATAACATTATGTAATAAAATTTCTTCAGATAAATCTTTATCTACACCCACATACATCAAAAAGGCAGAACAAGAATAGTCCATATTATCAACTTTTTGTTTTGTATATTTTTTAGGCTGTTGTTCATCTTTAATTAAAGATGAGACTGCATATGGGAAGTCTGCAGTACATAATATTTTGTCGTACTTCTCAATACGTCCATTTATTTTCAGACCTTCAGCACGCTTAAAACGTGTATCAATGATAATCTCTTCAACACTCGAATCTGTATAAATTTGAGTGCCCAGTTCCTCATTCAATGTTTGAAGCGCATGGACGAAGCTATACATACCACCTTTAATAAAATGTACGCCAAACATTAATTCAATCATTGGTATAATAGAATATAATGAAGGACTTCGTTTCGGGTCAATGCCTATATACAGTGTTTGGAACGCTAATATTTTTTGAATTTTCTCATTATCGATATATTTTTCAATTAAGTTATCTGCTTTATCAAATGTTTTTAATTTCATACCTTGATATAAAGTAAAAGGATTATAAAAATCAGTAGGTTTTCTAAACGTTCGCTCTAAAAAATGTTTTCGTGCAATTTCATATCTTTCGTATATGTCAGTTAAAAATGACATAAAACCATGTGTTGAGTTAGGCTCAATAGCTTCAAGCATATCTCTTAATTGCGCAAGATCCGTAGGCACACGAATTTGGTCAGACTCACTAAAATACACATCATATATGTGAGATAATTGTTTAATCTCCAAATAATTATTCATATTCTTTTGTGCGTAATTAAAAACATCACGATAGACTTCAGGCATCATTACTATTGTTGGACCCATATCAAATGTAAACCCGGCTTGTTTAATTTGATTCATTCTACCACCTATCTGCTTATTCTTTTCATAAATATCTACTTGATGTCCATTTGCTGACAACCTTGAAGCTGCAGCTAAACCCGAAACACCACCACCAATGACTGCAATCTTCATAATGTTTCACTCCTATTATATTTTATAATGATTTCTCGATAAATTTTCAGTTTTCTAAGTTTACTTACATATACTTTTTTATACAGTGTATAGCCCGAATTCCTCACTTCTTCAAGAATTTCAAGATAGGTATATGCTGCTAATTCAATAATATAACGCACTTCTTCATCAAAGTATTCAACTCCATTTAATGCCGTATTGTATAATTGAATTGCGTCATTAGCATAGTATTCCCATAAATCTATATAATTTTGGGTAACCCCATCATTATATACAGCTTGTAAGTCTATCTTATATTCAGCTAGCTTTTCTTGGCTAAGATAAACTCTACCATTTTCAAAATCTTCGCCCACATCTCTTAAAATATTAGTTATTTGTAGTGCTTTACCTAAAGCAATGCCAGTAACTTCAGCTTGTTCAATATTGTCTTCGCTTTGGGATGATAATATAGGGGTTAGTAATTCACCAACAGTTCCTGCGACACCATAGCAATAGTCATATAAATCAGTGTCTGTTTGTACTGTTTTTAAATTAAGATCTTCTTTTACATATTGAATCAACTTACGTAATGGTTGGTGTGGAATTGCGTATGTATTCAAAGTGTTATTAAATGCATTCATAATGGCTGCATCACTTTGATAATTTTGAGCATGATTACCATAAATAGCATCTAAATCACTGGCTATTTTTTCTAATTGTCCAAGATCATTATATTTATCTATACTATCATCGATAATTCGACAAACTGCGTAGATAGCCCATACAGCTTTTTTCTTTTTAAGCTCCAAAAAGTCAAAGACATATGAGAATGTTTTTGAATGTATCTTCATAATATTGTGACAGTGTTTATAATCTTTCTCTAATTGATTCATTAATTGATCCCCCTCGAAATCACCCTGACATTGCCTTTATATTAATGTGAATCGTAATCTATAAATCTATATTCCGACCTTTCCACTGCACGCGTTTAAACACATTGATATCTAACCACGATTTAAAAAATATTCCAATAAAACAGACAAATAGCAATGGGTGACCAATACTTGCAATGAAATTAAAATCGCCCGTTCTTCGAATAAATTTGTGGAATTGCAGCACATAAATAAAATAAATAGTAACTGCTAAAATTAAATATAAGATACCTAGTTTGAGTGAAAGTAGAATACTCAAGGTAGATATACTAGATCCTAATAACCATAAAACAATTAAACTAAGTGTGGCTCTTTTGGTCTCTTTAGAACCAAGTGCAAAGTGTTTACTCCAACCTTCTAGTAGCGCTCTAAAACCCTGAGGATACATCCTAAAATTTACCACGCCTTGCCCTTCAAATAAATCAACAGGTAAATCATGATTATGATATACATTGCTTAAGGCAAAACCTTCAATCACTTTATCTTTAGCATTTAAATGGCCATGTGTCAGTTCATAATCTCGCTTGTTCGTTAAAATTAATGGACCGAATGCACTTTGCCTCTCATTTAATGACCTATTTATTGAAAATTTGTTCATTCCTACAACCGTCATTAAATTAAATATAGCAGAACAATTTTCATATAAATGTTTTATATTATGGAAAGGCTGTATAGAAAGTAAACCTTTATTTCCTTGCAAACTATATTGATACAATATACGCCATATACTATCATCACTTGTAAATTGCACATCAGCGTCAATAAACATCAATAAATCGTTTGTTGCATACTGACTTCCTTCCCAGCATGCATGTGATTTCCCTTTCCATGTCATATCGTTATTAACAGTATGTACTTTTGCGTTGTAATGTTTTGCAATTGCCGGTGTGTTGTCTGTTGAATCATCATCCATGACTATTACTTCTATTTGTGAGTCTTTAGCAATACTGTTAAGTAATTTAGGTAAATTTTTCGCTTCATTTCTAGCAGGAATAATAATACTGACGTCTTTCTTATTTCCACTCTTTTTTCGACTAATCGTAGCTCGACGCATGTACATATACTTTCCACTTATCATGGAAAATAAAGTAAATGCTATAGCTATTATGTATGGTATCATCTGATATCAACTACTTTCTTCTGCGATAATAGCTTCTGCTACTTGCATTCCACTTAAAGTGACCATTGGCATGCCCGCCCCAGGATTTACAGAGCCACCTACAAAATATAAATTTTTGTAATATTGACTTTTTTTAGGGAATTTAAATCCTTTATTCTTTTTTTTACTCGACACTACGCCATAAATAGCCCCTTTATTAGAATTATATGTGTTTTCTATGTCATGTGGTGTCCATACATCCTCATATACGATGTGCTGTCTCAAATCCTTTAATCCCATATTTTCTAATTTATCCAATATACATTCTCGGAATTGAAGGTACGCCTCTTCGCTGAATGGCTGTCCTTGAATATAAGGTATATGTGGCAGGATTTTTATATTTTCATGCCCTTCAGGGGCTTGTGAGTCATCTGTTTTATTTGTATTGACCACATAAATTGTAGGATCTTGAGGTAAGACATATTGATGAAAGACTTCTTTGTAATTTTTTTTAGAATTATTAGAGAAGAAAAAATTATGATGACTAAGTTCTGGATAGATTTTATCAACACCTAAATGCATTACGTAACCTGAACTAGCTGGTTCAAACTTGCGCTCTAATTTATTTATTTTATTTTCATCAAAATTCAATAAATTTCTATAAACAGGAATTACTTCCATATTAGATATAATATAATCTGCATATATATCTTTATTATTTGCTAATGTTATCCCAATAACTTCATTTTTACTATTATAATTTATACGTTTCACATATGCGTCAAAATGGATACCTACGCCTAATTCTCTAGCTAATTGCTCCATAGCCTCAGCTAATTTATGAATGCCTCCATCTACATACCATAATCCTTCATCATGTTGCATTTGAGGCAGCAAACTCAATACAGCCGGTGCGTCATAAGAGGATGAACCTACATACTTGATAAAATATCCTAGCATTTTTCTTAAATATGGATTGTTTACTCTTTTATCAATTGCTTGTTGCATGGTATGGAAGTAATCATATTTTTTTAATGCTGAAAATGGCCCGTGATAACGAATTATTTCAAACATTGTGTCTAATCCTTTATCAAAATAACTATTTTCAGCAGCTTTATGTATCTGTTGCGCATATTTAAAGAATGTATTGAGTTGCTTTATATCTTTATCTGTTACTACATTATTATTTATCAAAGTATCTTGCATAGACTCATATAAATCTACAATTTCACCATCAGGATAGACATTTCTTATCTGCAAATCTAATTTACGGATATGCACATAATCTTCTAGTTTTTTACCACATTGCTGGAATAATCTTTGAAATATTTTAGGCATAGTTAAAATAGAAGGGCCAAGATCAAAACCAAAATCTTCTATCTCTAATCTATTCACTTTTCCACCAATGTGATTGTTTTGTTCATACAAATTCACATTATAACCTGCTTGAGCCATGCGGATTGCACTGGCAATGCCGCCTAGTCCGCCTCCAATGACAACTACTTGCTTCTTTCTCATCTAATCACCTTTTCTTTTTAGCATTTTCGAATATATACGTACTAATTTAGGTCGATTATAGCGTTGCACAATTATACACGGTACATTAGCTATAATGACATAGACTAGATTAATAATTTTAATGCTTTTTGACGAATTTAAAAAAGCGATAGCAGGCAATATAGAAAACAAATGGACAAGCTCCGCACGTCTCGTTTCTAATATAAACTGACTTACTTCGTGCGTATTACTTGATGTATCAAAAGCTGCTTTACTAACAATATTTGAATTAATACGTTGACCATCTGGTAATTGATTTTTCCAATATTGAACTTTAAACAATTTTTGCCATAATTGACCTTCTTTTTCAAAATTCCAACTTCTAAAGTATATATTATCTTTTTTTAAACATTTATGGCTAATTCGCGTACCAAGTTGTGCAATAATCATTTGAACTATAAACCAGTAAAGTCCATAATATATTATCCTTTTCATTGATTTATTTCCTGTTTTTTTCTGAATAGCTTGGATTCTCTTTATTCAATAACCAGTTCCCTACAGTTAAATACGTTGCGAACCCACTCCAAAGCATGTACGGCACCAATAGTATGCCAGCAATTTTCTTCGTGTTGAAAAATTTTACTGTTGTAGTTATTACCGCCCCAAGCAACACAAAACTCTCTATCAAAGCACTAAATCTTAACTTGTATTTAAAATACAATATCGACCATAAATAGTTTAGACCTAATTGCGTATAATATATAACTTTTAAATTCTTGTTATTTGATTTATTAGTAACGATTGCATAAGCTACACCCATTGTTGTATAAAGTATTGGCCACACAATAGGAAATATATAGCCTGGCGGTGAAAAAGGTGGTTTTATATTCTTCTTATAGTCTTTGCGCGCGTTTTTAACTGCAAATTTTCCTATAAGTTTTCCACCTATAATCGGCATTTTAACTTTTATAATTGATTTTACTATATCGTTAGCTTTCAATTGTTAACCCCTCTTTTATATATGAATTCAATTACATCTATCTGCTATAATTCAGCATTTGACATATTATTATTTTTAGCTAGATATTTTTTTAATCCATATATTTTTAATACAATCACACTTATAATAACGACTGGTAAGATAAATTTTTTCATGTTAACCCCTCCCTTTTCAGTACTATTTTTAGTTTTCAACTTCAATTTGAAAAGATTCATCACACTTTTATGAATTTTAGCTTGCGTATACTTGTAAAACCACCAAGGTAACGTCGGTTCATATTCCTGTAATGCTATAATACATTCATCACTATAAGGTAACCTTCTAAACTCTAATCTCGCGTTACCACCATTTGAATCTAAAGCAAAATCTCCCCCGACAATACGATATAGAATCCTCTCTTCATTAGATGCATCCTTGTCTTTTCTTAATAAAAGTAGCTTTTTATTTAAAAATGGTACAGTTATTGTAAAATTATCTTCATTGAAGTTACTACTAACAACATTTAATGTGATTTTATTTAAGAAATTAGCATATAATTCTGCCAATTGACTCATGGTCATATCTTTAGGCAAGGTTACTCTTGAAATTGCTCGAACATCTTTGATAGCACTCTTGCTTGTTTTTTTACTTTTCTTTTGTGTAACAGCTTCTTCCTCTAAAGCGTTACGTACACTTTCTTTATAATCAATTTTGCCAATAGAAATATCTTCTACAATATTTTTATTATCTCTAATCATATCATGAATTAAGCTGTCCATTAACGGATATACCATTTCTTTCGGCACACCAGAAATTAGTTTTACCCAATATTTGCTTAACCAAATTGGAATAATCGGTAAATCCAGTGTAGGTAAGCTTTTGTCTAACACCTGTGCCGTTTGATTGAACAAATCCTTATATGTCATGTGACTTGGTCCGCCGATATCAATGGATTCATTCGCTTGCGGATTACGCTCTACAATTTTATATAGACCATTAATGACATCATCAATAGCGACTGGCAACGTCGTATTATATGCCCATTTAGGTAGAATTAAACCAGGTAGACGTTCTACCAATTTTTTTAGTATTGGATAAGAACTTCCCTTAGCACCTATAATTAGTCCAGCTCTTAATGTAGTTACTGGCACACCATATGCTCCTAAAATACGTTCACACTCTAAACGACTTCTTAAATGTGGAGATAATTCATTCGTATTAGGAATTAATCCACTCATAAATACGATATGCTTAACTTTATTAAAACTTGATGCTTTAGCAAAATTATCTGCTAATATTGCATCCATATCTTCAAAACTTGCTTGTGTTAACCTAGCCGAAGGCATCATCGAATGAACCAGATATATAGCAATATCTACGTTTTTCATTACTTCTGTTATCTCATTTAAATCAAATAAATCTGCAGATTTCCACGTAACATTTTGTTCATTAGATTTATTTTCTATATTTCTAGAAACAGCAATAATTTCATAATTTTCTTTTAATTTATTCATTAAATGGCTACCTATATATCCTGAAGCACCCGTTAATAGAATTTTTTTCATAAATTTAGCCTCCAATTTTAAAAAGATGAGCAGGCACATGCTTACCTCAGCCCATCTTTTACATAATAAGCTAAATTGCTCATTACAATTAAATTAATTTAATATAAGTATGGCAAGAGCTCTATGTCTCCTAATAAAATTATACCCAATTTTATTGATAAATTAACTTGAATTTAAAATAAAATTGATTTTTACTATTAATTTATTAACATAATCGATGATTATCAGAAGTTCTCAATATATAAAAGGCACTAAAAGGTTATAACCTTTTAGTGCCTAATTAATTATATTAGCTACCAAACAAACGACTCCAAAACCCCTTTTTAGGTGGTTCTGCTTCCCTATCCTCAGGCCCGCTCTCTATTTCTTCAGATGGCTTATCATCTTTCACTAATATTTCTTTGTTTGTACTGGCATCCTTTTTCTCTTCAGTTATATCTTTATGTTTTACTTCTGTTTCTGTTGGTTGAGTTTTCTTTTGTTGTTGGTTGATATTTTGATATTCTTCAGTAAAAGTTGCTTCTTGCGGATTAACGTTTTGTCTATCATTAGTCGCTGTATCAAAAGAATAATTAAGCTGTCTTTCTTCTTCTAATTGGTTTTCTAGTTTTTGAATCTTTTTATTACTTTCTAAAGTTAATATTTGTTGATTCTCCAATAGTTTATTTAATGTATTAACATTACTATTTTGTTGATCTAGTTGTTTAGTTAAATTCTCAATATATTTTTCATCATTTTTAGCTCTAGTTTCAAAGATTTCTATTTGTTTTTCTAATTCATTTGCTTTTGTTTTTAATGTCTCAGAACTATTTGAATTATTATATATATTCTTTTCAACTTCTACAGGGTTTTCATCAAACACTTCTTTTTTTACTGATTCTCTATTTTGTGTTGTACTTTCTCTCTTAGTAATTTTTTCTATAATTTTTAAACAATCATTATCATTAATATAATTAATTCCATTTTCTTTTTCAAAAGATATATTTAAGCTTTTAGCATTATTAACAATAGTTTGTTTAGTTACATCCAATTCGTCAGCAATCATTTTAATAGTTTTCATAACATCCGCCCTTAGGTACCTAATTTAGTACCTAAATTTTACCACCTAACAAACATTTTTTCATCTTTTGCCACCTAAATTTAGTGGCTAATTTACTATCTAAGTACCTAATTAGCCGCCTATTTGCTATTTTCGATACCTAATTAGCTACTAAATTAATAAATTTTAGTGTTTTGAGGTAATAAAGCGCTTCTAACTATACTTAAAACGCTTTATATACAATCTTAAAAGTGTTAATATTACTTTATGAATATAAAAGAGTCGATGCTATTGGCGTAGCATCGACTCTCGGTAATAAAACGATTCGCATTCGTTTGTTTATATATTTTTTTGATACTTGTATTATATATATCTAATCATCTAAGTGCAAGCACAAGACATATAACTTACGTAAAAATTGTTTTATTACCTCAATCCAAAAACAAGTGGAAATGAGGTTTTTATT
>NZ_JADIIO010000003.1 GCF_015594545.1 Staphylococcus durrellii
CGTATAAACAGCTACTTGATGATTCGGTGCTATTTTTTCTGCAAGTTCTAAGCCAAGTTGATTACATTGTTCTGGTGTTACTTCCCCAGGTTTAAAAGACTGAATAACCGTATGTGCTTGAATCCCATCTTCTTTACCATATAAGGCTCTTGTTTGTTTGAAAGCCGATTTCGCATAATCTACATCACAATTCAAACCACTTTTTTCTTCTGCACGTTTCTCTGCGTAATTGATTGCTCGACTTGCTGATTTGGTATTACCTAATTTAGTTGTTGCCATCATCATCACTTCGTTTCTGTTTTGGTGCTATAACATCAATAATAATTCGAAAAATAATCACATAAATAAAAAATGCTATTATTACCCATTTATTTTCAAAGAAAGCATTATTCTGTACATAGAGAAAGATAATTAATCCAGCACTAATTATTAAATATAAAGTAATAAGAATACGCCTTAATTTAGACTTTGCCATATGTCATTCAGCCTTTCACGAACAGCTTTAATATTGTGTTCTAAACCTTCATAATTTGGTGTTTCATGTTGGTGTTGATTACAATATTTAGCAATTTGATTTACGTTTGCTCCTAACTTACTTAAATCTTTGGCAATCGATTGTCGCGTCTCTTTATCAAATTTGGGCGCTACCAATCGACTCCCATGTGCCTTTTTCTTAACAAAATTCGGCACACTCATATTCAAAGTTTCGGCAGATGACCTTAACTTTTCATATTCGGATTCGCTCACTCTGAAACTAATTTGTTTTGGCTCTTTGCGGTTGGGTTTTCGGTTTCCCCCAACAGACAAATCGCTAGCCAAATTATTATCATGTTCACTCATTCAATCCCACCACGTTTCTTCGAAATATATGACTCTCTATGTTTGTAGATTATATGATAATCAACAAAATTTCAAGTCATAATGTGGTTTGGCAAGCGTCGTATATTCTAGCCACTTCGTTCTGAATATACCGGCTTGATGGGATTATATCCCATACCCTTTATGTTTTTGCTAACGCAAAAAATGAGTGGCAAAATGCTAGCCACTCATAGTTCAAAACCAAATTCAAAATCAAAACACCAGCAACCAAAAATGTGGTTGCTAAATATAGAAAGTATTATTTAATTTTTAATACTTTCTACTCACTATACTTAATTTTATTCGCTAATTTAGCTACTTGTTTATTATCGTTGGGTTTAATATAAATTTTTTCAACGTTATCCTCAATTGCTTTTTCCGTTATTTTATCCATCTGACTATAATCACTATTTTGTGGACTTTCCCATTTATAAGGAACATTATTATAAACATTAATTGTACCATTACCATTACTACTATATGTTATTGACCCACCAGCTTTCATAGGAGCTTCTAATTTCACAACATCTGTTTTATAAACTGCACTATTTTCAGCTTGCGGATTTACTTTTGATCCTTTTGGTATTTTTGTAACATATACATTTTTAATTCCTTTTAAATCGTTTTTAGTAGATATTAATTGGTACCAGACACGTGCATATTCAATTTCTTCCGAGTTGAAATTATCTAAATAGCTTTTATTCTTGTCAGTAGTTTGCTGACTCTCATTACTACTATTACTTTCTTTCTCGCGTTTTTTATTATTACTTTGTTCCTTATCTTGTTCATTGTTATTTTCTAAATCATTACCACTATTCGATTTATTACTTTCCTCTTCACTAGTACTTTGTTTTTTGTTGTCTTTATTTTCTAGTTTGCTATTATCACTGGAACTATCATCATCTTGGTCTTCTGAACCATTACTACAACCTGCTAAAAACACTAACAAACCAAAAACTGATAGAGTTAAAATAATTTTTTTCATATTATATCGTCCTTTCAACTATGTATATAAAATATAATTCAATCCCAAAATTTAAATTTATGCTGCCAAAAATCAATCTGTTTTTGTAATTGTTTTTCATTCTCTTTTAAAGTTGACTTCATTAACTCAGTTAAATCAATTGGAGAAATTTCAGACATAAGTTTACGCATTCTATATTTCTTTTTACGTTCTAATTTCCCCCATTCACTTTCATCAAATAATAAAGCCATAATTGTATGACGATCTGAAGTTTTTTCAATAGTTGAGTAATCTGGTTTCAAGATATGTAAATCGTTAAAACAATCATTCCAGTAATCCACCATATCTCTTTTCAATTCAATTTCTATACGCCATAAATGTTCAGAGATAATTTCAACATTTGCGTTATCTTTACGCTCTTGCTTTTTATTATAAATTCTAATAAATCTATCACTATCTCTCACACCAAAATATTTCGTTTCTGGTTTACCACTACGACCATAAAATATTGTTTTTTTAAGTGACTTATCTGACATAGCATAGTAGTCGCTTAAATCGTCTTCAAAATCAAAAGCTAAATCCAATCTTGTAAAACCATCATCTTCCATGTAATCGATAACGTTTTGTTTTAACCATAACATCTCATCATGTGAAAGTTTATTAGGATTAAATTCAACACGCATATTACGTCTATCCCAACTATCTGCTTTTATTTTGTCATATTCAATATAAACTTTTTCTTGAAGTGCCTTAGCTTTAAATTTTGTTTGAAGTATATCCCAAAGTCTTATTTGTGGTTCCAAACTCATAAATTCAGACAGCTTTTGTGCATTATTTTTGTTTAGATTTCCAACTATTGTCATAGCATCAAAACTTAAATTTGGATTGGGGGTGTCCCAAATATGTACACTTAACCGGCTATTAGAGTAGCCGGTTTTAGAAAAATTATCTAAATCGTGATTTTCTAAGTGATTTGAATGATTTGCGTGATTATTTTTACTCATAAAAAATCGACTCCTTAATTTAATTTAAGAAGTCGCTCACCCGAATATATATCTTGAAGAATAAACTAATATCGTTTAATATCTAGATATACAAATTAAGAACAAAAACATCAACTGTTTTTCTTTAAGGTAAGTCGCATTCACAAACTTTGGTAGGGGCGTGAGCGACTTCTTTTTATTTGTTTATTAATATAACACTATCAAAAGGCTTGGTCTAATCAGATCAAGTCTTTTTTAGTACCAAAACTTATTACATAATCAAAATTACATTTCTTTAGTTAATTTATATTGCTTATAAGCGTAATAAACTATTAATGATTGTACTACCACTTGTGCAAATGATAATCCTATACGAATACTTTTCTTAGTTTTCTCACTCATTTTCTTCAACTCCTTTCGCTGCTTTATTCCAATTGCTTTATTGACGTTGAGCCTCGGAACCCTTAACAATCCCAAAACTTGTCGAATGGTCGGCTTAATAGCTCACGCTATGCCGACATTCGTCTTCAAGTTTAGTTAAGGGTTCTTCTCAACGCTCAATAAATTTTCTCGGCATAAATGCGCGTTCTACTTTTTGTTTGCTGAAGGCTTCCAAAACAAAACAACAGCCATAAAAATTAAGAAATAAATAATAAACCAAAAATCTAAATGACTTTGGTTTATTTGCTGATATATAAAAATAAACATCAAAACAGACATAATTAATTGCACAGAAAAACGTAACCACATAAAAAATATATCCTCCTTTTTAGCAAACTTTATCACATTACTTTTTAATCGTGAAACCTTGCTCTAATCCATTCATACAAGCCAATAAATAGTCCTATAGCAAATATATAAGGTAAACCATAAGCAATATACCAAACAAATGTCATAAAGCCCTCAGACGCTCTTATTTTGCTCGCTATGGCTTTCTGTAATACATCTACATGCAAGAAACTCATAAAATCACTGCCTATGGTCATAATTAAAGCAAATAACATAAAGACTAATAACATAGCCCCAATACCTGTAAATAATTGCTTTTGTCTTTTTTTATAGTGTTCATGTGACGCTCTTACTTCTTGCAACATACGGTCATTTTCTTCTCGTACTCTGTAAATATCTCTGCCTAATATATCTTTTAATTCTTCTGTATCAACCTGTTTTAATTTTTCTTGAAGTACATCTACAAAATCATTACGAATCTTTAAGCTTTTATCTCGAAATTCCTTCGTTGCCTCTTTCAATTCGGACGTTGTTTCCTTGTGTTCTTTCTCTCTGATTTTCTGATTCTCTTGTATCTCTGCTAGATATTTTACGATTAGCTTGTTTTGTCTCTTGAGCTCGTTCAACTCTTCGTTGTTTAAGTTGCTCTGTGTGTTGCTCGACTGCGTCCCAGTTGACCTTAAATCCGTCTGCATATTCGGATTCTCTTTGTTGTTCTTGATGTCTTTCATGCTCATAGTCAATCGCCCCTTTTTCATAATCTGAACCTAGCGTTCGTCCACGCACCCATTTATTTGCATTTTCAGGCTTATATGAGATTGTTTCGCCACGAAGCTTAACTTCTACCCCGTTTTCTTCTAAATGCTCTGAAAACGTCTCTAAATTGCTTGTATGTGCTTTTGCATTTTCAATCAATTCACGTAATTCATCTTTCCAAGAATATTTTTCTCTATCAAACACAATGCCTTTTTCTGCTTGTGTGTATCTCATTTTTGCAGTGCCACGTTCTGTCACACTCAAACCATGTTCACGACAGACATTGTCATTTTCTTTTTTGACTAAATCACGTTGTTTTTTATTACTTTGATATTTCTTTCCAGTTTCTAGATCAACTGAATTAATCACAATATGATTATGATAATGGTCTTTATCTGTATG